>NZ_JAQMIL010000021.1:0-117223 GCF_029990105.1 Bradyrhizobium sp. Arg237L
TTGAACGGCGAGGCGAGGACGGCCAGAACGAAACAGAGCAGCCCGATCATTCCGCCAGCTTAGGCGATTCCATCACGTCATCAACTCGGATAGAGTTTTCGGTACACACAGCAGGAAAAGTGTCGCGAAGCATGGTCGGACCAAGAGTTGGTAGGAGGCGAACAGAACCCTGCACTTGGCCGTTATCAGACATTTGCGTCAGGTAGGCCGGATGCAGTGCGTCAAAATCATCAATTTCCATATCGCCGCTGGTATGAACGTCCCACGACATGCGAAGCTTGAAAACACGATGCCGCAACCGGTGCATTTCTACGAGAGTGCTGGAAAACTCCCCATACGAAGGTGGTGTGATCAACTGAATCATGATCCCTCCAAGATTGTTCATGACCTCCTTTGAAGCTGGATTGTCGATCCGATTCATTACCTATAGTTGTAGGGGGTTCGCGTCCTAATTTTGCTTTTCTTTGTTTGCAGCGGCCAGACGCCTCACCGCTTGCACGACCGTCCGAACACCTAGTTTTTCCTTTGCATTATTCAAATAGAAGGCCACCGTGTTTCTGGAAATCCCGAGAATCTGTCCAATTTCCCAGGCGCTCTTGCCTTGTGACGCCCACTCCAGACATTGGAGTTCGCGCGGAGAGAGAATAATTCCATCGATTGCCGCCTCGTGAGTGAGTCTGCGGCGGATATGCGCCTGGAAGTACACCGCCATAAGCTGAATAACGTGGGCATGGACGCCGATGCACTTTTCAAACGCGGCCCGCCTTTGATCAGTGGCAAAGGTTAGCGCGGCGACGGTACCGTGCTCATCGTGAATGGGAACGGTGAAACCCAGACGAATCCCGAACTCGGAGGCTTCGCCGAGGAATTCTTGTTGCGTCCGGGAGAGTTGAGTTGATGTGAAGTCCAAACCCCATCGGAATGGTTCTGCGGTCTCTCGTGATTGCGCTATGATAGGATCCACGCGCTCATAGCGGTTGCGCATATAGTGTGTGACCCAATTGGTAGGATAGCTTGAAATTATAAGCGGTTTCCCGCCGAGTCTGTACGGTGGGGCCAAATATGCAAAGCAAGGCAGATCGAGCGCGGTCGCAGTGACCGCCATAGTCTTGGCGAATGCGTCGGCGTTGTCCGCGGCCAACAGATTGTCAACGAATTTCTGAAAGACGCGGTGCATCGTCTGCTCTACGAATCTAGGCTGAGGCGTCAAATTCGCATTCGCGTCAACTGATGCGGGCCGCTTTGCCTCAGATAGCTGATCTTCTCACTTTGGCAATGGCGCTCGACAAGCCGCCGCGGAAGCCGTTCGACCGCTTCATGATCACGTTCCCGAACTGCCAATACGATTTGGTACGAGCGGGCAAGCCCCATTCTAGACGCATCCTCTCGCTCGCACGACTTCGATCCATCTCACCTCGGGAATGGTCCTTGAAATGCGAGACCTTTTATCCTGAACGGCGCCGCAATTTTGGTGGCCCTTCGCGGAACGCCAATGTTGAGACACATTCGAAGCCTCGCAGGTATCGGGGGCAATACGGAGAGGCTGGGAAACTCAGGACGTTTTGATCAGCTGTTCGAGTTGCGCAATGTCGCGCTTGAGTGAGCGTAGCAGTTCCCTCGGGGTTTGTCCGACTTCATCGATGCCTTGCGGCCGAGTGATTCCGTGAAAAGCGATATCGATCAAGACCGACGCTAACTCCTCAGGAGATTTCCTCCCAGTCGGAGAGTACCACCATGACGTCCAGCTTGCGATTCCCAAGATGGCCAGGGCGGCAGTTCGGGCGTCAACCGGACGAAGTTCACCGGCGTCGATGCCCTTCTGGATCAACCTGGTATATAAGTCCAGAACCCTGCGTCTTCCCTGATCAAACTTCTGTTTGATGTCGGAGGGCATCTCAGCAGCGAGTTGATCCAATACGCGCAGCCTCGCTCCCCCCGTCATCCGGCCGTTGATCGAATTGGACAGCAGCTCGCGAAGCTGGTCGCTTGGGGAGCCGTCGCGTTTGGCGAGGCGCCGCTCCATTTGTTCGGCCGCATGTGCAGTGTGCTCCAGCACAAGCGCTTCAAGGATCTCATCCTTGCTCTTAAAGTAGTGATATAGCGCTGACCGGCTCAATTCCAGCGCTTGGGCGACATCCTGGATGGTGGTCTGGGCGTAGCCCTTCCTCTCAAAAACATCAGCAGCTTTCGTAAGGAGTTCCTCGCGGACCAATTCCTTCCTGGGCGTGGTTGGCTCTTTCTTTGTGCTCATGTGGCGTTATTAACGTGACCAGCTATCGATTCAACCGAAATATCGCGAACTTTCGGCGCGTAACGAGCTTCCATGATTGTCAGCCTTCGAACTGCAGATGCTGTCCTCGCAATTCCTGCGAGAGCTTGGAGAACGTCAGCAATATTCCCGGCGGACGACCGGTATGAAACGGTGACGCGGAGCCAAGGCGCAGGCCTTGGGGCAACGGCGCGGGTCCAGCGAGCTACTCATTCCGTTGCGGGTTCTATGGCCGCAAGCCAGCGCCTTTCGCTTTCTTGTACATTCTGAAGAACTCCGGAGTGTATTGCGCTAGGCGCACATCGTCGACCCGGCCCGTTCGAGTCAGGAAGTCATACGCAAAGTCAATCAGCTCCTGACCCATGATCTCTTCAAGCCGTTCGTACCAACTGAAGCTCCTTTTGGCGGCTTCGCCGAACTGCTCGCGCCAAGGCCGCCGGATTCCGTCAAATCTTACCAAAGCAGCGGCGACGTCATCCGTCTGCTGAATCGCTTCGAACAGGGCGGCGGCATCGTCCATGGCCAAGCGGGTCCCTGATCCGATCGAGAAATGCGCGCTCATGAGCGCGTCGCCGATCAGAACTATATTGCCGACCGACCAGACCTTGTTTGTCACCACTGGAAAATTGCGCCAGATCGACCGATTGTCGATCAACGGATCACCCATCAACTCCGGCGCGAACACCGTCTCCATGAACTTCCGACGTTCGTCGTCGCTCATGCCGGCGAGACCCACAGACCTCCAAGTCGCCGCGTCGCACTCGGCGACGAAGGTGCTCATGCGAGGCGTATACGGATAGTAGTGTCCGACAAACCGGCCGCCGGCTGCGGTTCGAAAGATCAGGCTTCCAGGCTGCATTGCACGCCCGACACCATACCAGGCGAAATGGTTGGTGAGCGTGTAGGCCTCGGTTCCGAAGGCTTCTTCATTCAGCCGCCGTACAAGCGAATTTACGCCGTCGGCCCCGACTATTAGATCATAGGAGTTGAACTGATCGAGGGCCTCGATCTTGCAATTGTGCCGGATGTCGACACCGACATCGGAACAGGCGGCCCGCAGGATCTTCAACAGGTCAAGACGCTCGATCGCGCCGCCTTCGCTGGAATACTCCAGTAGGATGTCGGTGCCATTGAGATGGATACGCTGCTCTCTGTTGAAAATCATCGCGCCGGAGATCTTGTCATGCACCTCCGGATCAGCGGCCCTAATGCGGTCGCGCGCCTTGCCTCCCAATCCGACACCGAAACCCCAGGTCGCGTCGGAAGAGTTCTGTTCGAATACGTCGACCTCATGGACTGGCAAATGCAGCTTCACAAGGCGCGAAAAATAGAGGCCGGCGGGGCCCCCGCCAACAACCGCAATTCTCATGGTCGATCTGAACTCCGCTGTTCTTAGAGCGTCTTGAGGGGTGGAGGCGGCAGCGTGGCCTCTTCCTTCTGAATGGTATCGACGATGCGTTCCCGAAGTTTCGGCTTGGAGAGCTTGCCCGAGGACGTGAGCGGAAACTCCGACACGATCTCGATCCGCTCGGGCCACTTGAACTTGGCCAGACCCTGCTTCCCGAGAAATGCGCCCAACTCCGAGACCGTGATAGTCGCACCGGGCGACGTTATGACGAATGCGCAAGCGCGCTCGCCATAGGTTCGATCGGGCATGGCTACCACGGCTATCGCGCTAATCGTGGGGTGGTTGATCGCGATGCGTTCGACTTCTTCGCAGTTGATCTTCTCGCCTCCGCGGGAGACGACGTCTTTCAGGCGGCCTTCAAATACGAGATATCGCTTTCCGTCGATGATCTTGATGCGCATCAGATCGCCGGAGCGGTAGAATCCCTCGCTGGTGAACGCAACCTTGTTGCGTTCCTCGGCATCGAAATATCCGGCTATCGTGCAGGGGCCCCTGATCGCAAGCTCGCCGATCTCGCCATCAGGAAGGTCTCGCTCCGTGCCCGGCTGAAGTATCTTGACCTCATCGAAAGGCGAGAGTGGGCGCCCCACCGTGGAATGCCTCGCTTCGATCGGGTCGGATGCGTTGCAGTACGCCAATAGGCCCTCGGTCATGCCGAACAGCGGCCAAGCCGGCGCACCACCGACAAATGTACGAAACCTCTCCACGCCGGACGTCACCGAAAAGCCTTTGACTTTCGAAAAGTCCAGCCGATCGAACCAGCCAGCCTCCTTCAGGCGGAACAGCACGACCGGAGGAACGATCAGCCAGTTGGGTTTTCTTTGTGCGAGGAGAGGCCCAATTACGGAAGGTTCGAGACTGCCGGCGATCGCGACCTCGCCACCGAAAAAGATCGCGGGGCCCCAGACACACGCCATCGGCGCATTGTGCATCATCGGGTTCGGCGTAAACGCAACCAGTGTCTCGTCGAACCCATGAAAGTCGACGACGGTTCTCAGTGTGTAGAGATACTCGTTGTGAAAACGAGGAATGATCTTCGGCACATCCGTAGTGCCGCCGGAGAGCTGGAAGAATGCCACTTGAAAGGGATCGTGCTGAATCGAGCTGATCCGGGCCTTCGCCTCGGCCGCGTCTTCACGATCGATCAAATCCTGAAACGCGTGAGCACGGCCGTTCAACGATGCCGCACTTCCCTTGGTCGCGATCGTGAACTGCAGGGAGGGAATCTGCTGCCGCATCTCTTCGGCAAAGGAGATGAAATCAAACCGCGGATCTTGCCCGGGCACAATGTGAGCGCGCGCGGAGGCGTGCCGTCCGAGATAGCCAATCTCGATCTGGCGGTGAGCCGCGAGCGTGCAGACCGGGATCAGGCCGGCCTTGAGGCAGGCGATGACTGCGATCACCAGCTCTTTCGAGTTCGGCAACTGAAACAGAACCCGATCAAGGGGCTCGAGACCCAGGCGGAGGAAGGCCGAAGCAGCCTTGTCGGTGACGACGTCGAGCTCGGAGTAGGTGCAGCACCAATCGGTCTCGGAGAGGGCGGGCCGGTTCGGGTGCGCCCTTACGGTCTCGGCAAAAGCAGAAACAAGGGTCTCTGCGGTGAGAACACCCGCGTTGACATATTCTTGAAGCCGCCCAGGCGGTTGATAAACAACGCCCGGAATCGCGTGGCGAACTCCAACTCTCTCCAATGATGCCTCCCGCTTTGATTGAATTTTGGCTCGCAGAATAGTCGCCAGGAAGCTCGACCACAGAACGTGCATTGATGTCAATCAAATTTCGACACTAATGTCGAAAAATAGTTTGACATGACGAAGTAGCCGCTTCATAACCAGAAAAAGATCGCAGGGGAGGAGAAATCTGCATGGTGGATGGTTCGCGCGTTGCCTTGAAGGTCGCGACAACGACAGCGGGCCTTCGGGCTACCCAGTGGAGCGACGACGCGTTGCCGGAGGGGGTGCGGCTGACTGTCCATTCTTTGCGAACAGCGGATGGCGCATCTGTCACCGGTTATCTCTTTGCTCGGGGCGGCGAGCGCACGGTTGTCTGCAGCATGCATCCTCGCGAAATGATCGTCACGAGCTATCTGGTTCCCGAAATCCTGAAAGGGGGCTGCGCCGTCTGGATTCAGGGACCTCGAACTGTCGGAAACGATCTTCGTCTCGAGCACGAGACGGCATTGCTCGATCTGGCGACGGGGCAGTTGTTCCTGCGCGACATAAAGGGTTTCCAGCAACGTGTTCTGCAGGGGACCTCCGGAGGAGGGCCTCTGGCGGCGTTCTACTGTCGGCAGGCGGAGCTTCCTGCCGCGCAGCGGATCCAGGTATCGCCGGGCGGAAGGCCAACTGGTCTCGATCATGCCGAGCTGCCCGTCGCCGACGGCATCATATTTGTCTCGGCGCATTTGGGGCAGGGGCGGCTGATGATGAACGTCATCGACCCTTCGGTGGTCGATGAGGCGGATCCGCTTCACGTCGAGAGAGGGTTGTCGGCGTTCGAGGCATCGAACGGCTTCCGGAAGCCGCCGGAGAGCTCGAGCTATGATTCCGGATTTCTCGTTCAGTATCGGGCCGCGCAAAAGTTGCGCGTTGAAAGGATCGACGCAAAGGCGAAGGCGCTGGTGGCCCGAAAGGCGGAGGCGCGGCAGCGTCTCAAGGGAGCCCGCAATCGTGACGATGCGATCATGGCGGCTTATTCGCCGATCTTCGAGGTCTGGCGGACCGACGCCGATCCACGTTGTTTCGATCTGTCGTTGGATCCGTCGGACCGGGCTTATGGCTCGCTCTGGGGAGCAAATCCCATCGCTTCCAACTACGGGAGCGTCGGCTTCGGTCGGGTTTGCACGCCGGAAGGCTGGCTTTCCAACTGGTCGGCTCTCTCTTCAAATGCCGGAATGGAGGATTGCGCACCTTCGATCCGGGTGCCAACGCTGATGATCGAATACACCGGTGATAACAGCGTCTTTCCGAAAGATGCTGACGCAATCTTCGAGGCGATCGGATCTGCGGACAAGATCCGCCGCCGTATCCATGGCAACCACCATGGTCGTCCGATCGCGGAAGGCGCGCCCAACGGTCAGCTGGTCGCCGGTCAAAGTATCCGCGATTGGCTGGAAGAGAAGCGCTTTGTTTGACGATGAGCCCGGTGAGGTGAGATCAGTGCCCAAACGAGTAGTCCGGATCGGTCAGATCGTGCCGAGCTCGAACACGACCATGGAAACCGAAATTCCGGCGCTTCTTCGTGCCCGGGAATCGGCGGGAATGCGTGACGCTACGTTTACCTTCCATTCCAGTCGGATGCGGATGAAGAAGGTCGTCAAGGCGGAATTGGAAGCCATGGACCGAGACAGTATCAGGTGTGCCGCTGAATTGGCCGACGCGCCCGTGGATGTCGTCGGCTATGCCTGCCTGGTGGCCATCATGTCGATGGGCGCCGGGTATCACAGAAAATCCGAAGCCCAGCTTCATGATGTTCTCAAACGCGAAGGCCGCGACGTTCCGGTCGTTACCTCGGCCGGAGCTCTCGTGGACGAACTCAAGCGCAGCGGTGTGCGTTCGATATCCGTCGTAACGCCCTATGTCAAACTGCTGACCGACCTTGTCGTCAATTACATCCGAAACGAGGGTATCGTCGTGAAGGACTCGATTGCGCTGTCGATTGATGACAACGTCGCCGTCGGTCGCCGCGATCCGGATCTGCTTATCGATGACGTAGCGAGGCTCGATATTGGAGGAGTCGACGCTGTCGTGCTGTCCGCTTGCGTTCAAATGCCGTCTCTCAAGGCCATTCAGCGTGCCGAAGATCGGCTCGGGCTGCCCGTGACGTCAGCTGCGATCTGCACGGCCCGCAAGATGCTCAGCGCCGTTCAGCTTGAGCCGGTGGCTCCTGATGCGGGCTTCTTCCTGTCTTCCGCAAACCTCAGCGAGGGAGCACTTGGCAGGAAGGCCGCGCAGCACGTCGCCTGATTGACCTCTGAGTGTCCTCATTCGGGAGGAAGCGACGGGGGCGGATCGACCAGTGAAATGCGTGAAACGGTGGCAGGCCGGTTGCGTTGATCAGGCGGTGTCTGCCCAGCGGCGCGAGCCGCGCGAACAAACCAGGATGGAGAACCAAGATGCAGGAAACTTTGCACCAAGAGGCGAGATCGGAGAGCCCCTACGCGACCAAGCGGGAGTACCGAACCCGGGAGGTCGATATTGGGAGCTTGAAGAGGGCGAGCGGCGATTCCGTCCAACTGCGCCTGGACGGGGTGGATCACACCGCCCGGCCAACCTGGAAGCTCCGGGAAACCATCGAGTTCTATCGAGATATTCTCGGTCTGCCGCTGGTTCATACGATCAGCGCCCGCGGCTGGGGCCATCCGGGGCACCCTGATTTCCTGCACTTCTTCTTCGATGCGGGCAAAGGCGCGACGATCGCCTTCTTCTATTACATCGGATCGGACCGTACCGAAAAATACATGCCGGAGGATCATCACTTCTATTCGGCAACGCATACAGCGTGGAGTGTACCCACCGCCGAAGAACTGCAACGCTGGAAAACCACTCTCGAAGCGCGCGGCCTTACGGTTTCGCCCTACACGCGCCACGAGATCCTGGAGTCGATCTACTTCCGTGACCCAAACGGATATCCGATCGAGATCACGCTTCGTTTGCGCGACATCGAGGTCATCGACGAACTTGATGCCAAGCTGACACTCGAGGCTGCGATGCAGGTTGAAGATGAATTGAGGGCCAAGGGAGACCGCCTTCGGGACATCGATACGGTCTGGCGTCGCAAGGCGAAGCTTGTTGAAGAACTGATCGGAGAACGGTGAGATGGTCGTTCTGTATGTGCTCGACGTCAAGGAGTTCCTGCCGATTGTCGAAACGGCCAGGAAGAATTCAGACTTCACGGTCTCAAAATCGGACAGGGGCTATTACAGGATAAGCTCGCCCACGGAGATCATCCTAAATCGTAAGGCGATGAACATGAAGCCGGCGGTCTGGTACGGACTGTTTACCGGCGGAATGAATGGTGAGATCGCTGAGTTCGGCAGAGAGGAAGTGCGGGTCATCGGCACCAATCGCCCCCTTTGATCGTAGTCCTGTAACCGCGTGATCCCTCACCAGAGGGTCGCGCACCTATCTTGCGCTTTCGACGGCGATGCTGGCGATGAATGGGCCGGACCTCGCCACGAGGGCAGTATCAGCTGAGGGATAGAGATGGCCGTGAACTATGAAGAGTTGAGGCTGGAGCGGATCGCTTCGCTTGATCCAGTCAGGCGTGCCCAATACGAAAACAGGCGGCCGCCGCTGCGGCAGATGACGGTAGCCGACATGCGGGCTCGCAACGCGAGTCTGCAGGGGCCGCCGACTGCCGATCCGAGTGTCCCGTTTTACGACGTGAGCATTCCGGGTCCCAATGGTCCAGTTCCGACCAGGATCTACAATCCAAAGGGTGGGGCCGAGCCGAAAGGAATCTATATCCATATTCACGCCGGCGGCTACATCATGCTTGGCGGCCTCGATACGCTGATCAACCAAAATACCTCGATCGCACAGGAAACGGGCTGCATCGTGGTCGCGCCGGATTTTCGGCTTCCGCCCGAGCACACGTTCCCGACAGGCCTGTACGACTGCTGGGCCGTGACACAGTGGGTTGGAGACAACGCCAGAAAAATTGGTGGCGATCCGGACAGGATAGGGATCGGCGGTGCGTGCACTGGCGGCAGTTTCGCCGCAGTCCTTGCCTTGATGGCGCGGGACGCTGGCGCGCCGAAAATTGCAGCACAATACTTGGCGGCCACGGTCTTTGATTGCCGTTGCGACTATAAATCGCATGTCGAGAATGGCGACGGCTACACGCTCAGCCATGACGATGACGCGTATGTCATCGAACTCTATTTGAAAGACATGGAGCATCGATGGGACTGGCGGGCGTCGCCGATCCTGGCGCCTTCCGTACGTGGCGTTGCGCCCGCTTATATCTATGTGGGCGAGTGGGACGTCTTGAGAGACGAAAGCAAAGCCTATGCCGATCGGCTCAGGGATGCTGGCGTGGATGTCACTCTCAGGATCTTTCCCCAGGAAAGTCACCAGGTCAGCGCCGTAACGACGCCGATCATGCGAAACGAGATGCACGAGTTCTTGCGCCGGCATCTCTCGCCATCGTCTACTGCGTGAGGAAAGTCCGGAGACTGAGTACTCGGGAATTTTGGATGAGAGTCAGGCTAGGGGGTAGGGAGCCAAGTCATGATTTCAAGACGGTCGCTGTTGACGATTGCAGGTTTGTCGATGATGCCGGGTGCCTATGCAGGTGAGACCGGTCAATCCGCTCAGCCGAGGGCAGGCGGAACGCTGCGGGTGGTCTTGAACTCGGAGCCTTCCAGCGTCTTCGCTCCGATCGAGCCCGGCGGGTCGCCCATGATTGTCGGGTCGAAGATCTTCGAAACGCTGCTCCGTATCCGAACTGATGGCGGATTTGATGGAGTCCTTGCCGAGTCCTGGGCCGGATCGGCCGACGGCAAGGAGTACACGTTCCATTTGCGCGACCGCGTGCGTTTTCATGACGACCGGCCTCTGACGTCGGAAGATGTTGCATTTTCGATGCTTCGGCTCTGGATGAAGGAGAACACCTTTGGCCGCGTCATTTTTTCGAACGTAATTGCGGCCGAAACACCGGATCCCAGAACTGTCATTTTCAGGCTCGATCAGCCTGCGCCGCCGTTTCCATTCCTCGGCATGCTCGCAGCTTTCGGTTCAGTGGCGCCGAAGCACATCTATGAAGGAGGAGAAATTCGCAGGAATCCGCGGACGAATAGCAATCCCGTTGGATCGGGACCATTTCGTTTCAAGGAGTGGAGCAAGGGTAACTATATCCTGCTCGAGCGAAATCCTGTTTATTGGGCGCCGGGCAGGCCCTTAGTCGAACAGATCGTCTTCAAGGTCGTCCCTGATGCTGCTGCGCGAGCAGCGGCATTCGAGGCCGAGGAGGCCGATGTCGGAACCTATAGTCCCGTGGGTGTTGCGGATATCAAACGGTTCGCAAAGCTGCCCTATATCGAACTCGATGCCGCAGGAACGCTCGGGACCAGCGGAACCTTTGCGATGGAGGTCAATCTTCGCCGCAAGGAATTAGCCGACGTGCGGGTACGACAGGCGCTCAGCCTGGCAATTAATCGACGCTTCATCTGCGATACGATCCTGGAGAAGACGGCGCATCCGGCCCGAGGACCGCTCCGGTCATCGAGTGCGCTTTTTGACGCTGGGCTCCCGGAACTGAGATTCGACGTTGCGGCGGCAAACCAGCTTCTCGACGAAGCCGGTTATCCAAGGGCGCAAGGTGGAGTGCGTTTTGCGCTCAACATCGACCCCAATCCATTCTCGCCGGCGCTTGCCACAGTGGCCGAATATCTCAAGCAGGCGTTCGGTCAAATTGGAGTTGGGACCAACATTCGAAGGTCGGACGGAGTCACCTACAATCAGAGGATCTACAACGATTACAACTTCGATCTGACCGTTCAGGTTCTCAGCACGCTGGTTGATCCCCAGATCTCCAATCTGAACTACTTCTGGTCCAAAGGAATCAGCAAAGGCCGATTCCAGACCAACGCGACAGACTATCGCAACGAGGAGATGGATCTGGTGATCGAGGATGCGCGCACCGCAATTGATCCGGAGAGGCGACGTGCAGCAATGCGAGAGTTTCAGAAGCTCGCCGTGCGTGATCTTCCACTGATTCCGCTCGTCGAATACGAGAGCTACAACATCTTCAGCAAGAGAGTGCGAGATCATTCCAATGGCCCGATGTGGCCATTGCAATCCTGGGCGGACGTATGGCTGAGCGCTTGACGGTGTTCCCGTTCGCAAGGATGCAGTTCGAAAAGGCGATCACTTCCCGGCAGATGCGTCTCGTCACGCGCCGTCTTGTGCAGGCGATACCAACGGTCTTGGGCGTTCTGGTTCTGAATTTCTTTCTGATCAGACTGATACCGGGCGATACGGTCGATGCGCTCGTGACGGAGGCCCAGGGGGCCGACGATGCCTTCAAGGATCAACTCCGTCGCGAACTCGGTCTTGACCAGCCGATCTGGATTCAGTTGGCCATCTACGCCTGGCGGATGGCTCATTTCGACCTCGGGTGGTCGTATCGACACTCCGCGCCCGTGCTGGACGTTGTCGTGAGCAGGCTTGGGCCGACCGTGTTGCTCATGGCCAGCAGCATCTTGCTGGCGCTTGTCGTCGGCGTATTTCTGGGCGCAACGGCGGCGCGCCATTTCCGCAATTGGAAGGATGGTGCTGTTACGGTTGCAGTCCTGTTGCTGTATGCGACGCCAACCTTCTGGGTCGGGCTCATGTTGACGGTCGCCTTCGCAATCAAGCTGCGGCTCTTTCCAGTCGATGGATATGCGACCATCGGATTGGGCAGGGCAGGATGGTGGTACGCTCTGGATGTCGCCCATCACCTTGTGCTCCCGGCAATTACGCTCAGCCTATTCTATCTTGCCGTATACGCTAGGCTGATGCGCACATCGATGCTCGAACTGCTTGGAAGCGATTTTGTCCGAACGGCGCGCGCAAAAGGCTTGTCGGAGAGCGCCGTGCTCTGGCGTCACATGCTCCGCAATGCGCTGCTGCCGGTTGTCACTCTGGTCGGCATACAGGTGAGCTCGCTGTTCGGCGGCGCGATTGTGGTGGAGACTGTGTTTAGTTGGCCTGGGCTGGGTCGGCTTGCCTATGACGCCGTGCTGCAACGCGACTACAACCTGCTGCTGGCCATCCTCCTTATGAGCGTCATGGTGGTTGTTGTCGTCAACGTGATCATCGATCTTGTCTACGCCTGGATTGATCCACGCGTAGACGCGACGTGAGGCGAGTGAGATGTTGCAATTCTGGGATCGCTATCGTCGCAACCGGACCTCGGTCGCCGGGCTCCTCATTGTTTCCGCGGTGATCGCCATGGCGGGGTCTGCAAGCCTGCTATTTCCAGGCGATCCTCTCGGTATCGTCGGAGCGGCGTATATCGCCCCTTTTGAAACCATGGAGTTTCCTCTCGGCACCGATCCGCTCGGAAGGGACATCCTTGCCGGACTTTTCTATGGTGCCAGGATTTCGCTGCTGGTCGGTCTCGTCGCGAGCTTAGGGGCGACCGTCATCGGGACGGCCATTGGCGCGGTGGCGGGGTTTCACGGCGGGCGCCTGGGATCGATCTTGATGCGCATCACCGAAATGTTCCAGACAACACCCAACATCATGCTCGCGCTGGTGCTGGTCACGATCCTCGGTCCATCGATTGCCAGCGTCGTGTGTTCGATCTCTCTGGTGACGTGGCCGGCGATAGCCCGATTGACGAGAGCGGAGTTTCTGAAGCTTCGCAATCAGGATTTTGTGCTGGCTTGTGTAGCGATGGGCATGCGGAGCGGACGCATAATCATGACCCAGGTGCTTCCGAATGCACTGCCGCCGATCGTGGTGATGGCATCGATCATCGCGGCAACGGCGATCCTGGTGGAGTCGGCACTGTCGTTTCTCGGACTTGGTGATCCAAATGTTGTCAGTTGGGGCATGATGATTGGTACTGGGCGGTCCGTGCTGAGGAGCGCGCCGTACGTCGCGCTGTTTCCTGGCCTCATTATTCTCTTCACGGTTCTGGGGATCAATCTCGTCGGCGAGGGACTGAATGAGGTTCTCAATCCACGTTTGCGAGATCGCTGATATGACGATCTTGCGGGTCAAGAACGTGGTGGTTCAGTTCAACACGCGCGCCGGCGTCATTCGGCCCGTCGACGGTGTCAGCTTCGATGTCGGACGCGGCGAGACGCTCGCTCTCGTGGGAGAGTCCGGATCGGGCAAGTCGGTTACCGCCCTGACGATCATGGGATTGCTGCCAAAGCGCGACGCGCGGGTGACGGCTGGAAATATCCTCTTTGATGGCCACGATCTCGCAACGCTCGACGAACGAGCCATGCGGGGGCTGCGGGGCAATCGGATGTCGATGGTCTTTCAGGAGCCGATGACCTCGTTGAATCCGCTGATGGAGGTGGGACAGCAGATCGAGGAGAGCATCCGCCTCCATACCGGAATGTCGAGGGCTGCGACCCGGAAAAGGGCCATTGAGCTTCTCGAGCTTGTCCGGATCGCCGACCCTCATCGGCGGATCAACGACTATCCGCATCGACTGTCAGGCGGCATGCGGCAGCGGGTGATGATCGCAATGGCGCTGGCGTGCGAGCCAAAGTTGCTGATTGCCGATGAGCCGACGACTGCGCTCGATGTCACGGTCCAGGCCCAGATCATGGAGCTGATGACCAATCTTCAGAAGACGCTGGGAATGTCGCTATTGCTGATCACCCATGATCTGGCCCTGGTGTCGGAAGTCGCGGATCGCGTTCTCGTCATGTATGCGGGGCGAATTGCAGAAGCAGGGAGTGTTGACGAGATTCTCTCGAGGCCCTCGCATCCCTACACTTCAGGATTATTGGCATCTCTTCCGAGGCCGCGTGCGATCGGCCAGCCGCGACAGCGGCTGGTCGAAATTGCCGGAAACGTGCCGCCGCTTTACGCTCTTCCAAGCGGGTGCGCCTTCGTGGATCGCTGTAAACGCGCCGCGGATATTTGTCGCGCCGAACGACCCGTTGAGCGGCAGTTTGGTGTCGGGAGGGTCGTAGCATGTCACCTGTCCGGAGTGGAAACGTGAGTTCGCCGCCATTGCTAGCCGTCGAGAATCTGCGGAAGTACTTTTCGGACGGACGCGGGACGCTCAGAGCGGTCGACGACGTGTCCTTCTCGATTCGCGCCGGAGAGACGCTTGGCCTGGTTGGTGAGTCCGGCTGCGGAAAATCAACCGTAGGCCGAACGGTGATGCGGCTCTACGAGCCCACCAGCGGGCGGATTCTGCTCGACGGCCTCGACATCGCGCAAATGGGTGAACAGGCGTTGAGGCCGCTGCGGCGAAATATCCAGATGGTCTTTCAGGACCCGTATGCGAGCCTCAATCCGCGATCGAAAGTCGGCCGCATTCTTGAAGAGCCATTCATCGTTCACGGCGGTCGCGGTCGCGGTGAAAGGTGGGATCGGGTTGCATCGCTCCTGCAGAGAGTTGGGCTCAATGCGGATGCTGCGGAACGGTATCCGCACGAGTTCTCGGGTGGACAACGTCAGAGAATAGGTATCGCGCGGGCGCTGGCCCTGAACCCGAAGATCATCGTTTGTGATGAAGCGGTATCAGCGCTCGATGTGTCGATACGGGCCCAGGTCATCAATCTCCTGCTTGATCTGCAGCAGGATCTCGGAATCGCTTATCTCTTCATCTCGCATGATCTGGCCGTCGTCGAACATATCGCCGATAGAATCGCGGTGATGTATCTGGGGCAGATCGTTGAGACGGCTCCGGCGGAGAGCCTTTGGTCGCACTCCTGGCACCCGTATACGCGTGCGCTCCTATCGGCCGCACCTCACCGTGCGAAGGCCGACGAGCCGAAGCGCTACCTGCTTGAAGGCGAATTGCCGAGCCCCATGAATCCTCCGCCGGGTTGTCGTTTCAGCACGCGCTGTCCGTTCGCCACGGACGTTTGCCGCGAGAGCTCGCCAGCGGAGCGAGAGATCATGAACGGACACTTCGTGTCCTGCCACCATAGCGAGCGGATCTTCGGCTTCGAGTCTAGCGCCAACCGGGCGGCGGCGGGCACCTAGTTCGTGGGGCGTCAAGTGCAATCACAAGAAGTTCTTCATACATTGTCTGGTGGACGAGGATCATGAGCCATCCCAAAACAGAAAACGAAATCGATCGCCAAGCCGTCCAAAATGTACGCACGCTAGCGCACTATGCGATACACTTTGCCAACCGTGAGTTAGTGAAGCGGGATTGGCGCGATCCTGTCTATGTCGCGGCTCGGGCCGCGTTGGAGGAAGTCGCTCTAGATCTCCACCGGGCAAAGTGGTTGTTCGGCAGGATTGACGGAACCTACCTGGATTTCGCCGCTCCGGCGATCGCGGCCGACGATCTGGTGAGAGCGCATTCCGGATTCAACGATGTCATTTCCAGAGCGAAGGAGATCGCCGAGGCCTGCCGCGCCGAGCAAGTCATCGCGCTTCAGAAGTCGAAGGCGGACAGAACGCGGAGAGGTGAAATCGTCTTTGCCGATGATGTGCCCGTTGTTCCGACGATATGTCCGATCGTCGTACTGCAGGGCACCAACAGAGACATGGGTCGCCAATACGCTCAGCAGATCATCGAGATCTATGGCAGCTGGATCTTTGCCCGCCAGGCTACGAGGAGCTTCTCGGCTGACGAGAGGGCAGAGATGTCAAGGTGGGAGGCGGAACTCGCAAAGTACATGCCGGAGATCCTCGAATTCGCGGCGGGCTGGGCCGAAGGAGCCTCGCTCTCCGGCGTCCCGATGACGTACGAGCAGGTTCTTGCTATCTGGACAGGGACACGCCCGTTTTCTACCGAGGTGCGACCGATGGCATTCTCTCAAGCCGACGCGCACGAAGAAGGGATCACTGCTGCCTATCTTGGTGTTGCGGTCGGTCCGGACAAGTCAGTGGCGGAGGCTGCGGATATGTGCAGCGGTGTATGCGCCTGGGGATCGGCAACAGTTGATGGCAAACTTGTCGCCGCCTCAACGACTGATCACGATTGTACGTATCAGGCCACGATTGTCGCCTTTCCCGACCGTGGCAACAGCTTCATCTACACGCCCTTCTCCGCGAACGGCTCGATACCGATCCTCGGACGTTTCTTCATGGGAGGTCATCCCGGAATGAACAGCAAGGGGGTCGCCTACATTCACCATGGTGGCGCCAACACCGGCGAACCGTTCAGTGAATGGGGATATGGCGTTCGCAGAGGCCCGAGCACCTTCCATATCCTTCAATTCGCAGAAACCGCCGATCAAGCACGCGATATGCAACTCGGCTGGCCTGTCGGCGATACTGCAATTTCGCTGGGGACCGCGGGTGGTCTGTTTGCCGACGCCAAATATGGGTTCAGTCTGGAAGCGCGAAGCGGCTCGCCGGACGCGCCAAATCCGATCGTTCGAGAGGCGACCTACGACGCGCTCGGGAACTCGTTCGAGTTTCTGTATGCCAACAATAATGCCTTGAGTCCGCGGTCGGGCCACCTCAACGCGGCGCCAAAGCAGGGTTACAGCTACTCGCTGGCGGGGGGATGGTTCACGTTTGATCCTGCTGTCATCCACTCGGAGCCGGGCGGGGTCGCCTTCCGACGTCTGAACACCAAGAACAGCGAGGGCCGGAACAGATTTCACTATCGCACAATGATGGCGGGGTATGGCCGGATTGACCTGGAGTACATGACTGCGCTCTATCGGACCGGCGGGGCCATACCGGAGGGAGATTTCGAGGCCGTCTGTGCGCGTTGGAATGCCGGCGAACAATGGGACTGTTCTCCTGCACATCGTTCCAACGCATTCACCGTAGTTATGAGGCCTGACGAAAATAACGCCGGTGTTTATCGAGGATGCGTCGGCCCGGCTGCTCGGGACCTCAATTGCCGGGATCCGGGGCACGGCTACTACTACCATGATGAAACGAATGCGTTTTGGGAGCTGATCCTCGCCGCTTCCCCGCAAGCCGTGTTGGCTAACGCGGAGCAGAAGGCCGCTGAAGATATTCAGCAAGCGACGCAAGCACTCGAAGGATTTGATGGTTGCGATGCGGGCAAATCTGAACTGCAGAGGCTTCTGGAGGAGGCGCGAGACGAACTCGCGGGGGGCAAGAAGATCGCGCTTGAAGCAAGCGATCGCGATCAACAACTGTCTCTTCTGTCACGTAAGCTGAGAGCAGCTACGCGCGCTCAGGTTAGGGCTAGTCAGGTGAGAGACGCAGTGCATCCGCCTGTAGGCCTTGGTGAAGGCTAAGTGAGATCGTCGCCAATTGGTGCTGACGCAGCGTCACGGGACCAGAGAGCGCTCCAGGGTGGACTGTAGCGTGGCGCCCGCACATCCCGTCGACAGCTTCGATATGATATGGCGGGCGTTCGATGCTGCTGAAATGCGCCCAAGCGGTGCGTAGTCAGCGCAGGGCTGACTGACGGAGCGAGGCGCCCGTGCCGCGCCAGGATTCGCGCGGCATTGTTGAGATTGAACATGACGCGTTCGCGTCAATGGACTTTCGGTGATAGGCCTCCGTTCTGAAAGCACCTTGACCCTGCCGGCAGACGCGAGGTGAGGCTAACGATAAGCATCCGTAATGATTCTGTAGCAACTGCACGTTTGTTGCTCGAGCTGTTCGCGATCGCGAATCTGTATCACTCCGCGTATCTTTCGAAGTGATCCCTGATCTTGGAAACGGTTCAACGCCTCGGTGACGCCGGCCCGGCGCAATCCCAATATGGTAGAGATATGATCATGCGTTATCGGTATGGCATTAGCACTGATGGCATCACTCGCTAAGCAGAGCCACGATGCCAGCCGTTGTTCAAGGTGATGCCGCACGCCGCAGAGTGCTGTTTGCGAACCGTGAACCATGAGGGACTGAACGTATCGCAAGAGATGTTCGCGGATCTGTGGACGTTCGAGAATTAAGCGCTGTAAGTCGTCAGCACGAATTCTTAGCGCGGTGCCCGCAACGAGTACGGTTGATCGATGTGGGGAGGTCCTTGCTCCAAGAACGACCGCCATCGGTGCGAATCCACGAGAGCTCACCATTGCAGTCTCGAGGAGGCTTCCGGTGGCAAGGGTCACCAGCGAGACGATTCCCGTTTCAATGAAGTGAACATATTCAATGTGTCTGTTCGACTCCTGCAGTATAGCCCGTTCCTTCAGGGGTACGGGTTGCAGGTGGGGGCGGATATGATCAAAGTCTCTAAGAGAAAGGCTCGCCAGAACGCGGTTCTGGACAAGATGACCCATGGGACGAACGCCTTCTCGATGAGAACTCGGCTCTCGAAGCCCAACAGAGACAGCCTCCGCACCGAACTGCGAGGCGTTCCCAAACGTCATTCGGATTTCCCCCAAAGCCATTCGCGAACATATTTGAAACTATTATGAATTGATTTGACGGAGCAAACGATGTTTCGACACATTTGTCAAATTGTTTGCGGTGCACGACTGCGTACTCTGAATCGTGCACGATTCTTGCAATCGTTCGATTTGGTCGTACTCAACGGATCGTATCGGATGACGTGCTTAGCAGAAAAAGGTTCCGCGTGAGATTGCAGATCGAAGAACGGGCAGACGCGTTCGTAGATTACCTACTGAAGAGAGTATTCGCCCTATGACTCCACGAATGCGATAGCAATGGCATGCCAGGAAGCAAGCACGTAGCGGCGCATTCGACGGCGGTCTGTGAGGATCGCAATGACTATTCGAGCAAGTGGCGCTGTTTTGCTCTCGGAGAGCAAGAAGACTGCACAATCATTCGGCGGAGGGGCCAAGTCGCAGGAAGTCCCGAACGCCAAAAGGATGCTTCGTCGTGCTTTTACGTCTCCCTGCGCGTCAACGGCCTCCCTTACGAGGCCAGCATGCTATCCCATCAAGAAGCAGATGAAGCCCCTTATCAAACGTCAGGCGAGTGTCGATCTTGGTGAACGCGTCAAGCATGTAGTTCGCGCCGGGATAGTCCGCGAGAGCGAAGCGCGCCGTGCAGTCGATGATATATGCTCTGCGGGCCGCCGGTTCCTGACCAAATACATGCGCTCGAGCCACTGACGTTAAGAAGTGCATAAGAAGGTGGTAGGAGAGGGCTGCCTGCGATGGGGAAAATCCTCCGTTGCGCAAGATCGTACCCATGCGGTCGAAGAGGACGAGACCGTAATCGCTCCCTTCAACCAGCACTCGCTGGAACAAGCGGTAATCGTTTTGTGAGGCGATGTGCGTCGTGACCGCTTTCCATCGCAGCTGCATCTCATGCACTTGTAACGACAACGCCTCCAAGTCGGTTCGCCATCGGCCGCTCAGGGGAGGGGCGCGGTCGGCGACCTCTTTGAGCGCATGGTTGACGATCAAGCTAAGGAGATCATCGCGGCTTCCCAAGAAATAGTGAATGAGCGATGGGGCCACGCCTAAGTCCCGGCCGAGACGCACCATAGTGATTTTCGAGAACGGCTCACGTTGCGCCAAGCGAATAACATGCCGGATGATCGCTTCTTTGGTGAGCCCGGCCGGGCCTGCCGCACCTTGATGTCTTGGGCGCCGACCTGCGCGTCGTGGTCCTTTGTCCGCTGCCTTGCTCAACGTGTGATCTCTTCAAGAAAGGTTTGAATGCACCAACTGCCCACCACTCACAGCGGCGGTCAACCCTGCAAACAACTGTCACAATAATTGACAGGTTCTCAATTACGAGATAGGTGAGAAAATAATTGAGAGGGTCTCAATTAAATTCGCGTCTGTCGAAAGCGCCAAATGGCATTGACGGATGTGATGACGCCATCGACGTCGAGGCAGCATGCCGAGTGCGATGGTCCCGACAACGTGCAGCGGAGAAACCGATGGCCACTGACACCGCGGCGACTGATGTGCTTCGTGAACATGAGCGCGAGAGAGCGTCCGTCGTTCCCTTGGTGACGACCTTCCAGCGAGTTCGGATCGTCATGGGCGTGGCGTTGGGATTGGGGGCGGGATTCGCGCCGGTCTATGTCGGTACGATTGCTCTGTTCCTCAAGCCGATCTCCGAAACGTTTGGCTGGGCCCGAGCGCAGACATCTGCAGCCAGCGTGCTGTCGATGCTTGGTCTTGCTTTCGGCTCGATGATCATCGGTAGGCTGGTCGACCGGATCGGGTCCTTGAGGGTGATCGCGGCGTCTGCTTTGCTTATGGCTTGTTTGATCGCGCTTCTGTCGCGCTCAGCTAACGCTCCGTGGACGTTCAGCGCGCTGAGTTTCGCCATTGGCATGGCTGGAGCGGGCACAACTCCACCTGGATACTTCGCCGTTCTAGCGCGAAGGTTCGATGGTCGCCTCGGCCTTGCCTTGGGAATCGCCGGCGTAGGCATGGGGCTGGGTACGGTGTCTATGCCCTTGGTCGCCGGGGCTCTCATCGCTGCTCAGGGCTGGCGTACGGCTTATGTAAGTCTGGCTCTTCTTTCGGTAACGCTCACTGTCATTGCCTGCGGCCTTATCTTCTACGGTGACTCAAAAGCCGTCGAACATTCGCGAAGCGGAAGCGCAACGTCTGCTCAACTTGAGGGCCATACGTTGAGGGCTGCGTTTGGCGAATCTGCGATCTGGCTTCTGTTCGCTGTCGTGTTGCTCGTTGCTATGGCGAGCATCGGCGTGTCCATCCATCTCGTCTCGCTACTCACCGATCGAGGGATCGGTGCTGGCGACGCGGCAAGGGTCGTGGCAGTCAGTGGACTTGGGATCATTCTCGGTCGGCTGGGTATGGGCTACCTCCTGGATCACTTTCAGGCTCGTCGGGTAGCCGCTGCAGCTTTCTTGATGGGCGCTTTGGGGCCTCTCCTTTTGCTCGTCGGAACGGGCGCATCGGAATTGGGAGCGGCTTATGCGGCTGGCGTCTTGACCGGGCTTGTGCTTGGGGCGGAAGGCGATTTCCTGCCGTTTCTGGTTCGAAGATACTTTGGCCTCAGGGCATTCGGAACGATCTATGGATTGTTATTCTTTGCTCACGGTATCGGCGGCGTAATCGGACCGATCCTCTACGGGCGGTGTTTTGACAGCCTTGGGGTCTATACGTCCGCCTTATGGGGTTCCGTGATCGCGCTCGGCCTGGCCGCGGTCCTCATCCTCCTGTTGGGCCGCTATCGATATCCCAAGTAACTCACAGCGATATGCAATGTCTCGTCGCAAACGGGGCGGCAGCAACAAGTTTCATCGACAAATGAGGAAAGCTATGACGACGAACGACCAGGCGCCCGTACCGGTCAAGGCGCCTTTCATGATGATTGCACGATTGGCTGAACTCCTGGCCGAGGCGCAATACGCGCTTTACGATGCGAACCGGGCGTTGAACGCACACAGCCCGTCCACGAAAATCTATGCCCAGGAAAGACGTAATCTTGACCTGGCCGTGCTCTTCGTCAGCAAGGGCAAGTGGTACGCGGGGCGCTACAACGGAGCCTCCCTATATTTGGCGCCACATACAAAGGCGACGAGTGATGCGAAGCTTGCCGAGGAATGCTTAGCTTCAGCCATCGAGATCGCCAAAGAGTCCGAGGCTGTTCTCACTTCCAGTGACAACGAACGACCAAATCGCGCTGCCGATCGATATCGGTCCACGGTTCGGGTCGGCAAAAAGGGAGCTGAGATCGAGTTTGTGGACGACGTGCCACTGGTGCCGACGATCTGTCCGATCGTCGTACTACGCGGTTCGTCCTATGAGATGGGGCGCCAATACGCAGAGCAGGTCCTGGACATATTTGGCGATTGGATCTTTCGGCAAATTGAAGAACGGAGATTTCAGGCCGATGAGATCGCAATCATCGAAAAGTGGCGGGCCGAGCTCGAAAAGCATGCGCCCGAAATCCTGGAAATGGCGCGAGGGTGGGTCGATGGGGCAGCACGGCGCGGCATCCAGCTGGATTACCTGAACATCGTACAGCTGTGGACCGGACATTTTGAGCCTCACCGCGTCGGTATCCGTGGACACGGCGTTCGGGACCTTGCGAATGCCGGGGCAAGCGAAACGGAAGAGCAGGCCGACGCCTCTTACTTCGGTGGCCAGACCACTGTTGTCGACTTAGACGGAGCTTCTGCCGATCTTTGCAGTGGAGCCTGCGCTTGGGGCGAAGCCACCCGAGACGGTGCGCTGGTCGCGGGAGCCACGACGGACCACGACTGCACGTTCCAGGCAACCATTGTAGCATTTCCCGATAATGGTGCAGCGTTCATCTACACGCCTTTCTCGGTGATAGGTTTCATACCTGGCCTCGGACAATACTATTTCGCTGGTCACCCCGGAATGAACAACAAGGGGCTGGCATATATTCACCACGGCGGCGGATTGCACGGCATTGAGGCAGCGGAGGACCGCGGCTATGGGCTCAGGCGAGGCGCGTCTGTGTTCCACAACCTTAGGTTCGCAAATTCTGCCAAAGAGGCCTTGCGTAATGAACTTAGCTGGCCGATTGGCGACGTTGGCACAGTGCTCGGATCGGTTGGTGGATTCTACGCCGACGCGTCGTATGGTTACGTTTGTGAAGCCCGCCCTTCGCTCGGTGTTGGTCGGGATCCGATCGTTCGCGAATGGTCTTTCGATGAGACCGGATCTAGCTATCAATTCCTTTATGCAAACAACAACTCGCTTCATCCGAGATCCTCGGCTGGTTTTGGATCTCCTCAGAGCGGCTATCAATTCAACAGCGTCGAGGGGTGGATACAAGACCGGCCAGCATCGGTAGCGGCCCTCGGCGAAGTTCGGTTCGCGTCGGCTCTGTCGACGAAGAGTTCGCAGGGAAGGAATCGCTATCTGTTTGACTCCATGCAGAAGATCTATGGGTCCATCGATCTGGATGAGATGGCGAGAATCTACTCGACGAGCGCTCCGGAAAGGTATCGTTCCGACGGCCAGCGCATGTCCCACAAGGAACGCGAAACGGCTTGGCTTGGCGGAGTGCCATGGCCCAGCTCGATCTGCCACCGGGTGAATGCGTTCACTGCAACTATGAAGCCGGACAATGGTGACCAGGGTATCTATATGGGCTGCATTGGACCGGCGAACCGGCGCGCGTTGATGCACATTTCCGGGCATGGATATTATTACTATGACGAGGCCAATGAATTTTGGGAGATCCAGCTCTGCAACACCCCGGACGAATTGCTCAATAATGCAAAACAAACCGCAGCGCGGCTCTTGCGCGAAGCCGAAGATGCATTGAAGGGCGCGCGAACGAAGCGTTCTCAATTGGCCGTTTCTGATTATTTTGAAGAGGTGTTCGCTAGAGCTCGTGACGCTTTCGCGAGCGGAGAAGAAGCCGAGAAAGCTGTCAGCCTAACCGACGACAAAGACGCTTCCGGAGCGATCTCGCGTGCTCTACGGCAATTCACCACTTGCCAGGTACGCGCTAAGCAAATGATGACAGACCTAACTCGCAATTTGTCCAGCTCATCGCAATGAGCTGAGAGGAACGACAAGGCTCTCGTCATACTTCCGCAAATAGTCCTCTGAGAAATGGCCGCGCTTTTTTCAGCGCGGCCATTCCGTCTAAGCGTGATCTCCGGACGCTCGGGCTTTCGTACAAACTGTACTCTTCTGTTACTGCGGAAGCACGCCTCGGCAACGCAGTTAGGATTCGTCCTCTCCGTACAGACTTCGCGGTTTTTTTTCTCGCAGGATCGACGAAGCTGTTCAGGCGACAAGCGGGATACGCCGTATCGTCGCGGCTACGGAGTTCTTCGGCTTCCGCATTCACGAAGGCCGGGAGCGTAACTCTGGGCCGGGTAAGTCTCAGTTCTATGCAAGTGGCGTTGCAGACGACTGACTCGATCAATTGGGGATATAGATGGCGACGATGAAGAGGCTATGGCTCGGGGCGATAGGGGTTGTGAGTACCGCATGCGGAGTTCAGGCTGCTGATCTGCCTGTGAAAGCGAAGGCAGTCGAGTACGTGAAGGTCTGCTCTCTCTATGGAGCCGGATTCTTCTATATCCCCGGTACCGAAACGTGCATCAAGATGGGCGGCTACTTGCGCGTCGACACGACAGTCAACGGGGGCGGTGGTTATAACGCTCCGGCTTGGGCTGGTAATGCCGGTCAATCCAATCGCTTGCGAAACCAATATATCTCACGCTCTCGTCTAGACCTGAGCATCGATACACGCACGGCCACCGAATACGGCGTGGTTCGTACGCTCTTCGACGGCGTGTTCCAGGCGACCACGGGCGATTCTATTGCCACTGGCGTTTTCGGATTGAACTTTGCCTTTATCCAGTTTGCAGGCTTCACCTTCGGTAAGGCGGTGTCGCAGTTCGATTCTCCTTGGTGGGGCTATCCTGGCAACGCCACATCCTTCCTGCTTGGCGGCTACGACGACGCAACCGGCATCAACCAGGTGGCATACACTGCCTCATTCGGCGGCGGGGTGACAGCCTCGGTATCATTGGAAGATAGTGCTCCCTATACTCAGTCGCAGCTTGCCAATACGTCGGGCGGGACACCCGCGCTCTACGCCCAAGGCGTTCTGGGCACAGCCAGCTATGGCGGCACCGTGGTGCCTGACATTATCGGACAGGTCCGTGTCGACCAAGCTTGGGGGTTATTCCAGGCGTCGGTGGCGGCTCATAACATCCACGCGGCCTACTACGGCTCGACGGAAACCAGCGGCCACCCGAGCAACGCGTGGGGTTGGGCCGGACAGCTGGCTCTATCGATCAGGAACATTCCGAGCGGACCGGGCGACACGTTCAACATCTCGGTTGGCTACGCCAATGGCGCGAGCCGTTACGTGATCGGTGGTGTGAGCCCGAACTCTTTTGCAATGTATGGCGGAACCAGCTTGCCGGGGGCTTATCAAAGCATTGCGTTCGGTGGTTCGGGCGACGCTGTGTTCGCCGGCACGAGCGCTGCGACCGGTACCGGCCTCGTGAAATCCAACCTGTGGGGTGTACGCGGTGCGTTTACCCACAACTGGGATCCATACTTCAACACCGCGTTGTTCGGTTCGTATTCAGCAGCTCGCTGGGGCTCGGCTGGCGCAGCGGTGATCTGCAATGCGGCGGTGCGTGCCTCGATCTCTGGTGTATGCAACCCGGACTTCAACATCGCACAGGTCGGTATGATCACTCGTTGGACTCCCGTGAAGAACCTGACGTTCTCGGGAGAAATTATGTACATGCTGCTTGAACAGAAGCACTCGGGCACCATCACCCTCCCGGGAACCGCGCCGAAGCCGGCTGGGGTCTACCAGCTCAAGAATCAAGATACGGTCGTTGGAATGCTTCGTGTTCAGCGAAACTTCTGAAGGCATCAACCAGCAAGAGGAGAAATACGCGGACTACTAACCTCCAGTGGAGTCTCCGGTGTGCCCGCCGGAGGCTCTCGCTGTCATGCGGGACAGGAGACGAAAAGCCTCCCGAAGGCCTTAGGGGGATTGTCTGAGAGGCCTCAACTGCGTTCGCAGAAACTCAATGGAGTTTGAAGAGAACCCCGCGGCAGGCCGGGTAAAGCCTGCACCTCCGAGACTTGACCGCCGTCGCGATGCGACGCGATGGCGGCCTTTTTGGAGGATGGGATATGAGTGCGTGCCCGAGGTCGACGCCGTTCAATCTCGGTGGTGGCTTCACGGCGCCGAAGTCAGGCAATGTTTCCGCAAGCCATGGAGCTCGAGGGCGGCGGCCGCTCACGTCGAAGCAAAGCAACCGTTGCCACGACCGGAACTCTCAGGCACCTTCAGCCCAAACCTAACGGGCGTCGATCTAGGATGTCGACTGCGAGGCTGACGAAGCAACGCGGACTGAAACGCAGACTCACCTGCGTCTGCAGGAAGATCGAGTCTCTCCCTGCTCGCGTTGGGGGCGAGAATTATTCAGAGCAGGGCGTTTTCGAGCGGTCAGAACGTTCCGAATGGCAAAGCTCGAATGGATTCGCGCGACGCCGGGCAGAGTGGAGAGTATTTCGGTGTGAATGCGTTCAAACTCTGCTGCGTTATCGACCTCGATGCGTAGCAGATAATCCGCTGCGCCAGTCATGAGATAGCATTCCTGTATCTCTGGATTCTTACGAATAGCTCCTTCAAATTTGCTCAGATAGTCTTCTGTCTGGCGTTCAAGTGAAATGTTAATGATGACCGCCAGCGTCCCCTCAGGTGATGATTGCCCGACGAGAGCGGTATAGCCCCGGATAGTTCCATTCTGTTCGAGCTGCCTAATTCGCCGAAGGCAGGAAGACGGCGATAAACCGACTTCTTCGGCGAGCTTGGCATTCGTCATTCGAGCATTGAGACGGAGCAGACGCACAATGTTTCGATCAATCTGGTCCACTCCGGCCATGAGAAGTTCTTTCCATACTTCGCAAGAATATTGCGTGCTTAGCGTTATCTTGGAAGATCAAAGCGAATTGAGGCCACCTCTTGCGCGGTAATTGCGTTAGGGTCAACCCAATCATCGGTTTAGTGGTCGATGCGCGTTAGCGCTTGGCGACGATCTCGTTGAGGTGACTGGACCGTCAGACCTTTGAGGAGGTTGCATGCGCGGCCGCAATGATCTTCTACGAGAGTCTAGCCGTCTTGGAGGCGCTGTCACCGAGAGTCCGTGGACTCCTGCGATACAAGGCGAAGGGGCGAGAGAATTCAATGAGAGTAGTTGTACTTGGTGCGGGAGTCATCGGGGTGACATCCGCTTATTATCTTGCCAAGGCGGGTCATCAAGTGACGGTTCTAGATCGCCAGAGCGGTCCTGCCCTCGAAACGAGCTTCGCGAATGCGGGCGAGATTTCGCCGGGCTACGCATCGCCTTGGGCCGCACCCGGCATTCCGCTTAAGGCCTTCAAGTGGCTGTTTATGAAACACGCGCCGCTGGTGATCCGTCTGATGACGGATCTGACGACGTGGCGATGGATGGCTGCCATGGCGCGCAATTGCACGGCCGCTCGTTACGCGCTCAACAAGGGGCGTATGGTTCGCCTTGCCGAATATAGCCGTGATTGCTTGATAGCTCTACGCGAAGAGACTGGTATCACCTACGACCACCGCACCCAGGGCACATTGCAGCTGTTTCGGACCGCGAAGCAAATCGACGGCATCAGTAAAGATATCGATGTGCTGCGAAGCGATGGTGTTCAATTCGAAGTGCTGGATCCGGCAGGTTGCATCGCCGCAGAGCCTGGCCTCGCGCGGGTGAGCAGCAAGATCGCTGGAGGTTTACGCCTGCCAAACGATGAAACCGGTGACTGCTTCAAGTTCACGAACGAGCTGAGCGGCCTGTGTCAAACGATGGGCGTCGAATTCCGTTTCGGCGTCGATATCCGCCGACTGCGTAGGAATATCGATAGCGTAGCGTGCGTAGAAACGGACGTTGGCGACATTGACGCCGATGTTTTTGTTGCGGCCTTGGGTAGCTACACGTCGGCGGTGTTAGCTCCACTTGGACTGCGATTGCCGGTGTATCCGGTGAAAGGTTACTCCATTACGGTTCCTATTGTTGATGAATCCCGTGCGCCAGCGTCGACAGTCATGGATGAGACTTACAAGGTCGCCATCACTCGTCTCGGCTCTCGAATTCGAGTTGGTGGGATGGCGGAAATAGCGGGCTTCGATCTTGACCTCCCAGCGACGCGGCGGAAGACCCTCGAACATTCAGTCGAAGATCTGTTTGGTGGTGCCGGCGACCAAACGCGCGCCACCTTCTGGACGGGACTACGACCAATGACGCCCGACGGAACGCCGGTCATTGGGGCGACACGCTATTCAAATCTCTACCTTAATTCCGGCCACGGGACGCTTGGATGGACTATGGCTTGCGGCTCAGGCCGTATTCTGGCTGACCTGATCAGCGGAGCAAAGCCTGATATCGAGGCGGCCGACCTCGCGCTGGCGCGGTATTCATAACTTTTGTCCGGAGCTGCTCCTTCAATGAGACTTTCAGTGCCACGGTCAACGGGAACATCGGTACAGGGCTGCGGATCGATCGACGCCAATCTACCATGTTCGCGGGGAAGACAGCTCTTGGCGCAAAGCGGACGGAACTCGTTGTGCCAATTGTCGCGCGTGGCCTTTGCCGTCTGAGGGCGGCGAGGCCCACGGAGTGCGGGCGAACAGTAGCATACGAACTCTGGCCGTGGGTCGGCTATGATAATACCAAGTTCGCCCGACATAGGGGTTTGCGGCCTTTCAACGTCCTTCGCTAAGAGCGTAACGGCTGAGCTCCCAGGGGCTGAACTGCTCATGCGAAGGATTGGATGAGATATCGTAGGTTTGGTTGGTGTGGGGAAAGGTGGTAGCGCTCCCCCGCTACGCTTTCCCGCTATGTCCTGCGCCAGCTTACGATCTCCGACGATTTGGTACTCCCGGTCGTAACGGTCTGCGTAGTTCCCGCGAATTGCGCTTGGCTGCAGCCAGATCTGACGATCGGCAGCTTTTGGCGCAGCGGACATTGAGCCGGATCGGTACGTCTCAGAAAGGCCAAAAGCGGCCGCGCTCAGATGTCTGCCCTTTGGTTCTGAATCATGCTCGCAAGCCGCTTCGGCTCAAAACCAACCGGTCACCCTAACCTTTGACATTTAACTGTAACATTTGCTCCTTAAGGCGTTTTCGTCTTCTGATAGGGTGAAAGTGGGGTCGTTCGTTGTCACGGGATGCGCCATTCGTTACGTCCCGCAGCGATCGGTTCAGCCGTGCCATGGTGTTGGCTCTTGGCTTGATCTTCGCGACCGATCGGATCTCGGCGCAGGACTCCCTTCGTTTCAATATTCGGTCCCAACCGCTCGCCAAGGCGCTTTACGCGTTTAGTCAGACGACAGGAATCGAAGTGATGGTCGACGCGCGGCAGGTCGCGGGTCGTCAAGCACCCGAAGTCAGCGGATCGATGCCGCCGCTCATGGCGCTGTCGATGTTGCTTGCCGGATCGAACCTAGCCGCCCACGAATTTGCCCCGGGTACCGTGGCCATCGGGGAGATATTAAAGGCAGATGAGCCTTCCGTCGAAGACCTGCATTACTATGCAGATGTCCAGCGCGCGATCGAACACGCGCTTTGTTCCGATCCGCGCACTTTGCCGGGACATTATCGACTGGCGCTGAGGCTGTGGGTCGGACAGTCGGGCGAGGTAACGCGATCGAAGCGGCTCGACACGACCGGGGACGACGCGCGCGACGGGGCCCTCGACGCGATGATCGCAAGGATACGCATCGGGAAGCCGCCGCCGCCGCATTTCCCGCAGCCGATCGCCCTCATCGTATCGCCCGTCGCAACTGGTGCCGCTACGGACTGCTCCGGCGGCGCGCCACCGCCACGCCGCGCGGCAAATCCATAGTCCACGGCACGCATGATGGTCGACAAGGGACTTACAGCGCTGCGTCAGCTGCTGGTCTTGCGCTACGAAGACTTGAAGCGCCGGCTGACGCGACGGGTCGGCTCGTCTGACGTCGCCGCCGAAGCGCTGCATGAGACCTGGATCCGACTGGGACAGATCGACGCGATTGCTCCGGTTCACCGTCCAGAATCCTACCTCTATCGGATCGCTTTGAATGTCGCAGTGGATCGGCATCGGGCCGATATTCGCTGGTCCGGCAAGGCCAGTCTGGAGGCGCTGCTGCGATCCGACGACGACCAGCTTGATCCCGAACGCATCGTGCTGATGCAATCGGAGATGGCCGCGCTGGAGCGGGTTCTCCGCGAACTGCCGGAGCGCCGCCGGGCGATTTTTATCGCCGCGCTGATCGATGAACTACCCTATCGCGAGATTGCCAATCGTTTCGGCATTTCGCTGCGGTCGGTCGAGCGGGAGATGGGCTTGGCTTTCGACCATTGCGGCCGTCGGATTGAAAATTTCTCGGCAAGGCGGCGGGTTCGTGCGGCGGAAAACGTCTTGTCAATTGAGCAGGCGCCGGACGGCGCCAAGGACACTGATCATGACGTCTGATTCTCGCGAGACCGGCGAAACCGAAGACCCGATGACAACGGCGCGTCATTGGATTGTTCGGCTGCGCTCTGGTGACGTCAGTCAGGACGATATCGCAGGGGCCAATCGTTGGCGTGCCGAGAGCGTCGCGCACCGGCGCGCCTTTGCTCAGGCGAATGCGCAATGGCAGCTGCTTCGGCAGGCGGCAAACAATGTTGCTATTGCGGAGGTCGCGGTTGTCCGAACGCCCGTGCGTTCTCCGCTGACGCGCCGCGCCTGGATTGGCGGGGCTTTGGCCGCATCGGTCGGTGGCGCGATTTATCTCGCTGCTCGTCCGCCTCTCGAGCTCTGGCCGTCGCTTGCCGAACTCAGCGCGGACTACCGAACGGATGTAGGTGAGCGACGTCAGATCGATGTTGCGGAGAACGTTTCGGTCGAGCTCAATACGCGGACCAGCGTGAGCGCCAGTGCGGATTCGGACACACGCGGCTTGACGCTTGTGGGGGGTGAGATTGTGGTGACGACCGGCCGTCCAGGCGCGGCGCTGCAACAACCCTTCGTCATCGCGGCCGGAAGCGGACGTATCAGAGCGACACGCGCGATGTTCGATCTTCGCCGAGACGGGCAGGATGTCGCGGTCGTCTGTCTGGATGGCGAGGTCGGAATCTCTTGCGGAAAAGACGCGGTCGATCTCGGCCGCGGCCAGCGCGTCGATTACGGTCCCGATGGCCTCGGCGACGTCAAGCCATCTGATGGTCAGGCCGTGGATGCGTGGCGGAAGGGTCTCCTGGTATTCGAGAACCAGCCGCTATCGCAGGTGATTGGCGAGATCAATCGGTACCGGCGCGGCCGGATCGTGTTGACCGGCGCACGCATCGGTCAGCTGCCGCTCGATGCAACGTTCCGGCTCGACCGGATCGAGGACATCGTTCCCAAGCTGGCCCACCTGTTCGGTCTCAAGGTCAGAGCGCTTCCGGGCGGTATCGTGTTCCTGAGCTGAAACTGTCATCCGGTGCGTCACAAATATTTCACCATTTTTATTGGCGGTTCGAACCGTTCGGCGGTCGTCTTCAGGACGAGATCGCGCGTGCCCATCGACGGATGACGTCATCAATTGGTCGGTCGGCGGTCATCACGCGTCACGTTGTCCGTTGTATTGACCTGATTGAAAGTCCGTTTGATGCCTGATCATTCGTCCGCCGCCCGCCAGACCATTTCGCGCAGCCGATCCATCCGTAACGGCGCGTTGCTGGTGACGGTCAGTGCCGTCAGTCTCCTGACCGCCTGCAATTGGGCGTCTGCGCGGCCGCTTGGCGCGTCCATGGCGACGTCGGCGACGACGGCGGCCTCTGACGCCGCGGCGCAGGCGGCGCAGCAGGCGGCTGCGGCGGCGAGCCAGAGTTCGGCAGCGTTGACGCGGGCGCTCCAGTCCATACAGGCGGTGCAGGCGGCCGCGCGGGCGGCCGCGCAAGCGCGCCAAACCTCCAGCACCGCGCCGGTGAACGTCCCGAACGGGCTAGGGGCCGGTGGCCTCAATCCGAATGTTGCTGCGGGATGGAGCGGAGCCAACACCCCGACCCAGAGCGTGGACGGTAGCGGTCAGACCCAGGTCGGCATCCGCCAGACAGCGGCGCAGGCGATCCTGAACTGGACCACGTTCAATGTCGGTGCCCGCACCACGCTGACCTTCGACCAGCAGGGCGACGCCAGTTGGGTGGCGCTCAACCGCGTCACCGCGGCCACCGCGCCGAGCCAGATCCTCGGCAATATCAAGGCCGATGGCTCGGTCTATGTCATCAATCAGAATGGCATTATCTTCGGCGGCGGCAGCCAGGTGAATGTCGGATCGCTGATCGCCTCGACCGCGGGGATCACCGATGTGCACTTCCGAGCGAGCGGCATCTATTCCGCACAATCGAACAATCTCTATGTGCCGTCCTTCACGGCGGCGGGCGGCAAGATCACGGTCGAAGCGGGGGCTTCGATCTCGACCGCGGCGCCGGCCTCGGTCACCGCAGGCGGCGGCTTTGCCCTGCTGATGGGCACGCAGATCGAGAATGCCGGCACCTTCCAGGCGCCCAAGGGACAGGTGATATTCGCCGCCGGCGACGATTTCATCCTGCGGCCTGGGTTAGGCACGACGACCAATGCATTCTCGACCACGCGCGGCAACGAGATCGCGCCGGTGATGTATGCCGCAAGCGCCAGTGGTGCGATTTCGAACACGGGCTACGTCTTCGCGCAGCAGGGCGATATCACGCTCGCCGGACGTCAGATCTCGCAAGACGGCGTTTTGCTCTCGACCACCTCGGTCAATCAGCGCGGAACGATCCATCTCCTGAACTCGATCGCCGACACGCAAGGTCGTATCACCTTCGGCGCCGGCAGCCTGACCGACATCGAGCCGGAATTGTGGACCTCTGACACCGCACTGAACAGTCAGCGGGACTCCCTGATCGCCGCGTCCGGGCCGAATGTGCTGGCCATCGGGCAGTTCGACAATCTGTCCAGTCTCGCCGATCGGATGGACCAGTCTCGGATCGAAGTCGTGGCCGGCGACCTGGTCGATTTCACGAACGGTTCGATGACGGTCGCCCATGGTGGCCAGATTTCGGTTTCCGCCGGGCAGCGCGTGTTTGCCGAAACGGGTTCGTTGCTCGACGTGTCCGGCGTGCGTAGTGCCGTATTGCCGATGTCGGCCAACCAGCTGAAGGTGAACGTCCAGGGCAACGAACTTCGCGACTCGCCACAGAATCGCGACAGCGGCGTGCTGGCAAACAACGATGTCTGGGTCGATGCGCGCGACCTGGTCTTCGTGCCGGCCGGGACCGGGGGCTATACATCCGATCGCTATTACACGGCGGGCGGATTGCTCGAAGTGTCCGGCTATCTTGCGACCATGGCGCATACGATCGGCGAGTGGACCGCGGTCGGCGGCACCATCGCGCTGGCCGCGCCCGAAGTGGTGGCGCAGCATGGCGCGACGATCGATCTGTCGGGTGGGTCGGTCAGCTACGCCGGCGGCAACATTCTGTCGACCAATCTGATCGGCGCAGACGGACGCATCTACAGTGTCGACAATGCTCCGGCGGATATGACCTTCATTGCTCTGGCGGGTAGCTTCATTCGCGACCATTCCCACTGGGGGGTCAAGGAGATCTGGACAAGCCTGTTTGGTCGCGGCGCTACGAGTTCGCGCTACGAGGCCGGTTATACTGTGGGTCGCGACGCCGGGCAGCTCATCCTCTCGGCGCCGACGTCGGTATTCGAAGCCGATATTCTCTCCGACGTCGTCAATGGTGAGCGCCAGGATGTCGCGCGCCCGAGCGGTGTCTCGGATGGTTACAAGCTCGGCCAGACCGCTGTCGCGCTCGGCGGCACGCTCGCGGTCGGCCAGTATGGCGGTCTTGGTCTTGCTAGCGGCCAACAGACCGACGTGAAATTCGCCGACGTCGCGCCGATCACCCCAGGCATGATCGCATCGAGCGCGATCGATGCGGATCTTATCGGCACGACCTGGTTCGATGCCAAACATCTGAGTGACCAGCATCTCGGTCGCCTTAACGTGGCCAGCAGCAAGCAGATTACCGTGGATGCGCCGATCACGCTGGCGGCCGGGGGACAACTGACCTTTGCCGCGCCAGTGATCAACGTCAATGCGGCGATCACCGCCAAAGGCGGCGACGTCACGCTGGGCAATCTGATCAACACGGTGCTTGTGCGCGGCAATGCTGGCGTCTGGGCGACGATCGCCAATCCCGACAATGCGGATGTTCGGGTCACGATCGGCGGTGATGGCAAGATCGATCTGAGCGGTCTGTGGACCAATCTCCTGACCAATCCGGGCGAGCTCTCCGGATTGGCGCATGCCGACGGCGGCAGTCTCACGGTATCGACCACCGGCGGCGTCACGCTTGCGGCGGGAAGTCTCGTCGATGTGTCCTCCGGTGGCGGCATCCTCGCCAATGGCAAGACGACGGGTGGCAAGGGCGGTGACGTCGCGCTGCTCGCCGGCGATGAATCGAAATTTGTTTCCAGCGCGGTGAAGCTCGATGCCCCGGCGCCGCTGTTGCTCGACGGCGAGATCCGGGCCTATGGTTTCAATGGTGGGGGCACGTTGAAGCTGAATGCCGGCCAGACCATCGTCATTGGCGACGGGGCGAACTTCGCCGGCGGCACGCTCGCGGCCGGTGCGCCGGCCGGTGTCAGCATGCGGCTCGCCGCCAACGTGACGATTCCTGCCGGTGGTACGATTCCGTTCGACTTTTCGATAACCCGCGGCAACACGCCGGTCGATATGCCGCTGTCGCGATCATTCGTGCCGTTCTTTCCGGACAAGTCGCTGCAAAATGCCGTGGACTGGACCGTTCCCACGGGCGTGACCGTCAAGGTCTATCTCAATGGCAGCAGCGCGCCCGCGACGCTTTATGCCGGTTCGATTGTCCCCGCGCATACCGTATTCAGCTTCATTTACGAGATCCCCGCGGGCGCCGTCATTCCCTCGTCAGTATTCCCGAACGGCATTCCGGTCGCCACCTATGCTGTGGCCACCTACAAGGCGGGCGATATCGTCAGCGCGCCGGTGGTCATGCCAAAGGGCACGATTGTTCCGGCCGGGGCAACTTTCGACCAGGCTGTATCAGTTGTTCCGACCCTTGCACTCGACGCCGGCCTGTTCACATCCGGCTTCAGCAAATACGACGTGGCCAGTGTCACCGGCCTGATGGTCGCGAAGGATACGGCGGTGGCGCCGCAGGTGCCTGTCTATCGGTTCACAGCGGCCGCGGTGCAGATTCCGACGGGCGGCGATGTTGCGCAAGCAGCCGAACTCTGGCTGCCACCAACATTCACCGTCAATCCATTGACGGGCAAGCTGACGCAGCGCGTCGGCGCGGACCTCACGTTGACCAGCCTGCAGGATTTCACTGTGCAGCAGGGTTCGTCGCTGACGGTCGATCCCGGCCGCGCGGTCTCGATCTACGCCAACGGACAGACCACGATCGACGGCAACATCACCGCGGCTGGCGGCAACATCCTGATCACCAACGTCCAGGGGCTCCTGAACAATCAGATCAACGCCGTCTATCCGCTGACGCGCTCGATCTGGATCGGTGAGGGCGTGACGATCGATACGTCCGCCCGCGCCGTCACCGCTGCCGCGCTCGGCGGTCGCGACATCGGCACCGTGCCGAACGGCGGCACGATCTCGATCGGCGGTACCGGCGCCATCGATAGTGCCGGCGTGCCGTCGGTCGGCGAAGCATTCGTCGTCATTCGTCCGGGCGCCGTGCTCGACGCATCCGGGACCTCGGGCGTGCTCGACGTGCAGACTGGCACCGGCCCGCAATCCGTCCAGGTTGCCAGCGATGGCGGCTCGATCGGGCTGTATTCGGCCAGCGGCATCTACAATGACGGCACGCTTCGCGCGTTTGCCGGCGGCGCCAATGCCGCCGGTGGTACGCTCAATATGGCCCTTATCAGCAATCCCTATACAACGTCGGCGACCGCCGGGTTGGGCGGCATCGGTGCCATTCCGGACGCGATGCAGAGGATGCGCAATGTCACTATCACGCAGCAGAGGCAGGCGAGCGGGCTCGCCGGGGACCTGGCCCCGGGACAGGCGGATGCCGCGCTGAAATTCGGCGGCGCCGTCATCAGTGTCGATCAGATTCACGCCGGCGGCTTCGACGCGCTGGCGCTCGGGACGCGCGATCTGTTCGTATTCGACGGCAATGTCAATCTGGCGCTCGGCCGCAGCATCTCGCTGGCGGGCGGCATGATCGGCGGCGCGTCGGACAAGCCCTCCGCCAGCGTTGTGCTGGCAGCGCCCTATGTGAAGTTCGTCGGCTGGACCGCTCGTGAGGGCACCGCGGTTCCGGGCAGCTATTTTGCGGGCTTGAACACCGTCCGTGGACCAAGCCTGTACACCGCAGCCGACAGTAATTTTTCGGTGTCGGCGGCTTTGCTCGACATCTCGGAGACGCTGCAATTCGGTGTCCATGCGCATAAGGGCTTCGGCTACATCGCCCCTAGTGTCCTCGCGCCCACGACGGACGACACCGCTTTCCTTCAAGCGCCTGACATCGTCGATGCGCCCGGATTCAGCCATATCCGGTTGGTCAGCACCGGTGACATCCGGCTCGGCAATGGCGCCATCAACGCGGGGCATGACCTGACGCTGCAGGCCGCGCAGGTCTATCCGACGAGTTCTGCGGCGATGACGATCACCGTCGGGCGGATTCTTGGAACGAACGAGTTCGGAGGCATCGCTAGTCTTACGACGTTCGATCCGACCGGAACGCTGACGATCCTCGGCAACGGCGGTCCCTCGCCGGCGACGCCAGCTTCGGCCTTCGGCACGCTCGTTCTGTCTGCGCCCAATATCGAGCAGGGCGGTGTGCTGCGCGCGCCGCTCGGAACTATCTGGTTCAACAGCGATCGCGGTCTTTCGAGCACAATTCCGGTCACCAATCTTGTGTTCCGCTCAGGCAGTATCACGTCGAGCAGTGCGGACGGCCTGATGATGCCCTATGGCGGCACTTCTGACGGCGTCAGCTATCAGGGCGTCGATGTGAAGGACATCGAGCTGGCCGTGAGCAACGTGCCGGTTCGAACCGGCATTAACGGGATTCCGCTGGGCCTCGCCGTGAACGGCACCAAGGTCGTGGTCGAACCAGGCGCAGTCTTCGACGTCTCGGGCGGCGGCAATCTCACCGGCGCCGGTTTCGTGTCGGGCCGCGGCGGTTCGATCGATACGCTCAAATATCCGTTGATTGCTTCCAATCCGGCCAATGCGAATTACAGCGCGTCCTCCGACAAGGTCTACTCTATCCTGCCGGGTTATGCCTCGAGCTATGCGCCGGTCATCGCCACCAAGGGCGCCGGCGATCCGGTCGTCGGGCAGCAGATCACCATTCGCGACGGTAGCGCCGGCGTTCCGGCCGGCACCTATACGCTGCTGCCCTCGAGCTACGCGCTGCTGCCGGGCGCCTACAGGGTCGAACTCGGCCAGGCCGGCACTGTCGCGCAGGCGCCCATCAACCTGCCGAACGGATCGGTGCTGGCCAGCGGCTATCTCGGCATTGCCGGCACCAACATCATGGCGTCGCTGCCGACCCAGCTTGTGCTGACGGCCGGCACCACGGTGCGCAGTTATTCGCAGTATAACGAGACCAGCTACAGCGATTTCATCCGCGGCCAGGCCGCGGTGTTCGATGCGGTGCGGTCGCGATTGCCGGTCGATGCCGGCATCATCCAGTTCAATCTCGGTACGCCGACAGACAGCTCCCGGTCGCTGACATTCCAGGGAACGGCGAAATTCAATGGCTCGGGTGACGGCCTCGCCGGCACCTTGATGCTTGGTGCGTTGATCTATGCAACGCCGATCGACATCACGGCACCGGGCGCGGCATCTGTTGCAGGTCATCTGTCGATCAGCAGCGACGACATCAACGCGTTTCATGCACCGGTCCTGATGGTCGGCGGCGCGACGATTTATCAGGACGGCAACGTCACCGGCGGAACCGGCAGCCGGGTCTATTTTCAGGATAGAGCCAGTGCCGTGAACGTTCTCGACGGCGCGCGGTTGAACGCCGGTCAGGTATTCTTGATCGGGCCGTCCGTCGAGGTGTCCGGCAGCGCCGTAATCGATACGCGCGGCCGGGGCAGCAGCGGGATCGATTCCTCGCTCGGCTACGTCTACGGCAACACCGCATCGGAAGTGACGCCCTCGCTGCCCACGGCGGCAGTGCTGGCGGTCGCCAATGGATACTACAACTTCCTGCCCTCCATCGGTACCGGCACCATCAATGTCTCCAGCGGTGCATCGCTGCTGACAGACGGCTCCATCGTTCTGTCGGCGCCAGGTGCGCTGACCATGGGCGACGTCAATTTCGGCGCGCGCTACCTCACCGTGTCGCTGCAGGACGCCAATGCCGGCACCGATGCTGCGCTGGCCGCCGCTGCGGCGGCTGGACAACTGCCGGCCGGTTGGAACTTGACCCAGAGTACGCTCGACCGCCTGCTGCGTCCGTCGACCACGGCGGGCGCCGCAACGCTCGAACGCCTGACGCTGACGGTGGGTGGTTCGCTCAATCTGATCGGCAACGTGACGCTGGATGCCACCGGCAAGTCCGCTGGTCATGACGTCCAGTTCGTCGTCAAGACACCCGCGATCTACGGGCTCGGCGGCGCATCCGACACCGCGTCGATCGCAGCCGACACTTTCATCTGGAACGGCATCCGCACCGGCAACGGCTATTCGGACTATTATAATGGCGGCATACCGTATGGAAATCAGCCTGCGCCGGAGATATTGCCCGGCGGCCCTGGCACCGGAGTCGGCAATCTGGCGGTCGTCGCGAAGACGATCGTATTCGGTACTGAGCCGGACAGCCGGCCGACCGATGGCGTGACGCTCGACCGTTATGCGCTCGGCTTCGCCGGCGTCAGCCTGACGGCGACGGAAAAGGTCACGTCGAATACCGACGGCACGCTGCTGGTCGGCCTCAGCCGCGACGCGCAAGGTCAGATGCAGGGCGGAGATCTCGTTATCCGCACGCCTGTCATGACCGGCATAAACGGCGCGGCGATGGCCTACAAGGCCGGCGGTACGATCCGGATGTCCACGCCGGGCGGCGGCGCCGCTGCCGATACGTCGGGCATCACCGATCTCGGCGGCACGGTGTCGTTCACCGGCCAGAGCATTGCCATCGACACCGCAATCGCGCTTCCGAGCGGGCGGTTGACGCTCACCGCCACCGACAGCATCGATCTCGGACCCAATGCCAGAATCGATCTCTCCGGGCGCACGCTGCAGTTCTTCGACATCACCAAATATAGCTGGGGCGGCGACCTGGTGATGGAGAGCACGAACGGAAATATCGCGCAGGCGGCAGGATCGCTGATCGACGTCTCGGCACAGGTCAACGTCGCCGGCTCGATCACCGCGCGGGCCACCAATGCCACGCAGGGGCGTGTCGCGTTCGACGGCGAGCTTCGTGGCGCTGCGGCCGGCGGATATGCCGGCGGCAGCATGACGATCGCGGCCCAGACGCTTGGCGACTTTGCCGCGCTCAACGCAAAACTGAATACGGCTGGATTCTTCCAGACCCGTTCGTTCGACATCAAGCAGGGTAACCTGGTCATCGGCGATGAGGTGAAGGCCAACACCGTTTCGATCTCCGTCGATGGCGGCAGCCTGACGGTTGTCGGCACGATCGATGCCTCCGGCGTAACGCCGGGCACCATCCAGCTCGCCGCACGCGACGATCTCACGCTCGCCGCCACGGCACGGCTCGATACACACAGCACGATGCTGCACACGGATAGTTACGGTGCGCCGATCGAAGCCGATAACACCGCCCATGTTGACTTGACGACCGTCAGCGGCCGCGTCGTTCTAACATCGGGAGCCACCGTCGACTTGCGTTCCGCCGATGGCGCCGCGCGCGGCAAACTGGAAATCAACGCGCCGCGAGTTGGCGCCAACGACATCGCGATCGATGCACCTGGCGGATTGGCCATTTCCGGCGCCGCAAGCATCGCGCTCAACGGCTTCCGTACCTATGTCCTTCCGGACGTCAGCACCATCAGTCAGGCCGATCTCGACGGGTTCGATAGCGACAGCAAGGCCTTCATCGATGCAGCCTGGCAGAACGCAGCACTGCTGAACAGGATCGCCGGTCTCTCGTCCTATAGCAGCGCATTCCACCTGCGCCCCGGCGTCGAGATCACCTCCACCGGCACGCTGTCCACGGCGGATGATCTCGACCTGTCGAAATATCGCTATGGTCCGACTGTTAATGGCGCGCTCTACGGCTCTGGCGAACCCGGCAAACTTATCATTCGTGCTGCAGGCGATCTGAACATCAATGGCAGCATCAATGACGGTTTCGCGCCGCCGTCGCCGACGCCGGATGACTACAATCACCTGTCAGTGGTGCCGTCCTATGTCGCGACCACTGACGAATACGCGACCAGCGATGTCATGCTGGGAGAGAACTGGACCATCCCGAACGATTCTTATTACTGGAACAATTTCCCCTTCATCTACGACTCGATGTTCGTCAGTTATTGGACGCCAGGACAGACCATTCCCGCGGGCACGATGATCTCCGCCTATGGCATCGGCTGGGAGCAGGGCGTGAAGGTCCCCCGCATGCTTATACCGGGCTCGGGCGCGTCACGTCCGAACTACGCCGTCGCGCCGATGCTGGCGCCGGGATCGATGTCGTGGTCGATGCGTCTTGTAGGCGGCGCGGATATCACCGCCGCGGACAGCCGCGTCCTGCAGATTGCGACAGCGCTGGGTGGCCTAGGCAACGTCACGCTGGATGACCCTCATACCGTTGGTGCGGCTGCGCGACTCGGGCAGAGCGTGGCTCGCACCGGCACCGGCGATCTCGAGATTCTGGCTGGCGGCAACTACAACCAGCTTTCGCCCTACGGCGTCTACACGGCTGGCAGCTCCATTGCGGTCGATGCCGCCTACAACGCGCCGCGAAGCCAGTTCGTCGAGGATAACGTCCTTGGCTGGTCCGACACGCCGGACCAGCGCATGTACTACACGACCGGCGGCGGCGACCTCGTGTTGCGTGCGCAAGGCAACATCCGCGGCACGCGGGCGACGTCCTCCCTCGAAGTCGGCGACTGGCTGTGGCGGCAGGGCGCGGCTGAGCTCGGCCAGGCGACCGCCTGGGGAATCAATTTCGGCAGTTACACGGCGATGCCGACGTCCTATCTCGGCCCGCAGGCGATGCTGTCGGGGTTCTCCGGCGTCGGCACGCTCGGCGGCGGTCGCGTCACCGTTAATGCCGGAGGCGACATCGGCGATGCCGGCCAGGGCATCGTGATCGCGGTCGGGAGCAGCGGCCGCGTCAAGGCCGACGGCAGCCTTGTTCAGACCGGCGGCGGTTCGCTGTCGGTGACGGCCAGTGGCAGCATCGGAACCGGCGGCAACCAGTTCGTCAACCTACGCGGCGACACCCGGATCGCGACCGGCGATTTCGGCAGTCTCATTGGCACCTACTATGCCTTTGCCGCCGACAATCCGCTGCCGCTCGATACGCTAAAGCCGTATTCGATGACCCGGATCGCCGGCGGCTCCCTGGTGCCGGGCGATGGCGTGATCGACCTGCGCGCGCGCGGCGATATCGCCCTCGGCACTATCCTCGATCCCGGCCGCGTCGGCCTGACCGGGCTCACGCAGTCGTCGCTTGGTGCATCGATTGGTGTGGCCACATCGTTCACCCTGTGGACGCAGAACACTGCGGTCAACCTGTTTGCCGCGGGCGGCAACGCGTCGCCGCTGTCCCCGGATCAGGGCTATCAGGGCACATCGACGATCTTCAATCCTGCGATCATGCGCACGATCGCCGGCAACGGTTCGATCTATCTGACGTCCGGCTCTCAAGGCGCGAGTCTGATGATGCCGTTGCCTTATGGCGAACTTGAACTGCTGGCGCGCGGCAGCGTGATCCAGGACTTCAGCGCAGCGACCGAATTTGGACCGCTTTCGACATCGCTGGCCAGCGTCGCCACGCCGTTCCGTCCTGGTTGGGTCGGCCTTAGCGGTGACAATAGCAGCAGTATCGTCGCGTCGAATTTCTGGGGCAATGTCAGCCAGCCGCTCGATAGTTCACTGCGCACACCGATCTACTTCTACAGCTTTGACGGTGGAGGCACCTTCTCCGGCACCGGTGCACTTCCGTTCCAGTTCGGACCTAACACGATTTCCGATCGCAGCTCGGTGGCCGCCGACGGCGTGATGTCGCATATCTATGCCGTGGATGGCGACATCCTGAGCATCGCCTATGGCTCGACCTTCGTGACGCGGCAGTTCATCAATGGCGGCTATGCTTACTCGACCTTCTACCGGCCGGCGAAACCGGTTGCGATCAAGGCGGGCGGCGATATCGTCAATCTGAGAGCGGCGATCTATCAGGACGATCCGTCCGACGTCTCGGTCATCGCAGCCGGCGGCAATGTGATCTATGCCGGCAAGACCACGCTGGATGGCGGCATCGTTTATCCGGGTCTGACGATCGCCGGTCCCGGATCGCTCGCGATCACCGCCGGCAAGAACATCTACCAGGGCTCGCTCGCCGGCATCGAAAGTACGGGAGCGCTGATCCCCGGCGATCAGCGTCCGGGAGGCGGCGTCGTGCTGCAGGCCGGCGTCGGCGCCGGCTCGCCCAGCGAGGGACAAGTCGATTGGTCCGGTTTCGCGAGACTCTATCTTGATCCGGCCAACCAAGCCGCGTCCGGTCCACTTGCGGATCAGCCCGGTAAGGTCGTCAAAACCTATGATGCGGAACTAGTCCAATGGTTGAAGGATCGCTTCGGTTATGCCGGGGACGCGCAGGGCGCGTTCGCCTACTTCACGACGCTTCCGGCCGAACAGCAGCGCGTGTTCCTGCGCCAGGTCTATTATGCCGAACTGACCGCCGGCGGCCGCGAATACAACGACAGCGATGGACCGCGGTTTCACTCCTATCTGCGCGGCCGCGAAGCCGTCGCCACTCTGTTCCCGGCGAAGGACTACACAGGCGATGTGATCCTGTTCACGTCTACCGCCAGCACCAACAGCGGCTTCCAGAGCGGTTATGTCCACACCAATTTCGGCGGCGACATCCAGTTGCTCGCGCCTGGCGGCAAGGTCGTGCTCGGCACTGAAGGCTTGGCGCCGGGCGCCGATGCCGGCCTGATCACGCAGGGCACCGGTGATATCCAGATCTACGCGCAAGACAGTATCCTGCTCGGCTTGTCGCGTGTGATGACCACCTTCGGCGGCGACATCCTGATGTGGTCGGCGCAAGGCGACATCAATGCTGGCCGTGGATCAAAGACATCGGTGCTGTTCACGCCGCCACGGCGCGTCTATGACGCGTTCGGCAACGTGACGATAGCACCGGTGGTACCGTCGACCGGCGCCGGCATCGCGACGCTCAATCCCATTCCCGAAGTCAAACCGGGCAATATCGACCTCATTGCGCCGCTCGGCACCATCGATGCCGGCGAGGCCGGCATCCGCGTCTCCGGTAACATCAACCTTGCAGCCCTGCAGATCGTCAATGCGGCCAATATTACGGTGCAGGGAACGTCGTCCGGCATTCCGACGGTGCAGGGACCCCCGGTTGCGGCGCTGACGACGTCCACCAATGCCACCGCCGCAACGCAGCAGACTGCCGCGCCGAGCCAGGCCAACAACGATCAGCCGTCGGTCATCCTGGTCGAGTTTCTCGGCTTCGGCGGTGGTGACGGCGGTACACCGGATAACGGAGACGCGCGGCGCCGAGACCAACGCTCTGATAATCAGCAGATGCAGAACCCATCCAGCCCAGTGCAGGTGATCGGTTCTGGCGCACTGTCGGAAATGCAACTGAAGAGACTGACGGCCACGGAACGTCGCAATTTCGACGAACCGTAGCTGCAGCGAGCACTTTACACAGGCGGTGCAGTGGATGATCTCGACAGTAGGCGGCGCTCAATCGCGCCTTGGGTCGAAATCACTTTCAGGGCTGCGCGCACGGGATTGGTCAATTGCTGGTATTCAGGACCGTAGGTTCGCATGTGCTGAAATGAAAAACATCTTGTACATCAATGGGAGTTGACTGACACTCTCTCCGTCACATCGACCTCATGCAACAAGTTTCGGTATCTGCCGCTCGATCAGGCGCAGGAATCGGGTGTTGCGAGCCCACGATTGAGCTTGCCAGCGGACGGCTCGAGGCGGAGGTGGATCGCGCACGAACGGCGGCTTTTGGCGGATTATCAAGTCGCCACCTCGTGAGTTAGGCTGTCCGCCGATAAGAAAACGCTGTCGGAATCGAAAACGACGCCATCGTTAAAGGAGACGGCGCAGACCTCCTGGAAGATGCGCACCATTTCCCCTTGATCGTCATTGCCGATGGCCAAAAAGTCCAAATCTTTTGTCGGGCGTAGCGGATCTTCGAACCACTTCGTAAGCAGCATCGCTCCTTTCAAAATGAAACGGTCGTGATGCTTGGTTTGACTCAGGCGATAAAGAAGTCGCTCGAGAACGTAATTGTTGAGCAGCAAATCGAATGGCTGACGACGCTGCTTCGAGAGGTTGAGCAACCGCGCCCGAACCGACGCGCCATGTTCTTGGTCGGAGGCTTTGGCTTCTTAGGCATTGGCGGTCATAGCCTCAAGATACGGCTGAACGACTTTCCAGATACCGGCTTCATTTGCGAAGCGAGCGATCTCGGCAGGGGTTGATTTACGCTGTCGCAGTGCTTCTCTGAGACCCTCGAGCGCGAGATTGAGGCCGGGACTCTTTTGATAGCGCCTTCCAGCGCTCCGGCGATAGCGAAACAGGTTGACTACTGTTTTGGTGGGATTGTAGATGCGTACCCGCACGCCTTCGATCATTTGCTCTGTAATGCCAGAGCTTAGAACCTTCGCTCCGAAACGCACAAATTGGAGGGGAGGGGTTTCGGTTCGCGGCCGCCGATCCTTTGCACCTATCGCCATCCAAACGCGCGATGGGATCGTATCGGTTAGTCCGTGAAACGCTAGCGCAGAGGTGAGGCAGATAACGCCTTTCGGGACGAGCTTGGCGGCTTCAGCCAGCGCATGATGGGTATCGAACGAGGCATCTGGGAGCTGGTACAGTCCCCTGCTGAGTTGGAGGACAAGCCCCTTCTCCCTCATTCGCGACACGGTTGCCGCCGTAACGCCTGCCTCCTTAAATTCAGAAAGGCGAACCATGCCCCGCTTTTTCAGTAGAGTTATGGCGCGGTCTTGCTGGGTCTCAGAGGCTGATTGCATGCGGGTATGAGTGATACAAAATGTCGGGTTCGTCGATATTTTGACCGACACTTTGTATCACGATGAATGACCAAAATTCGCTACCGTCGATGGAAACTTGGCTCACCCAGATCGAGCCTGCAGAGGCAGTAAATAAGAGCACTCTGCGCGCGGCAGTTACGGCCGTCTCTACGACACTTGGTGCCAAACATGCGCCGCCTTTCGAATCTCCGCCAGTTCGGCTGCTTTGGCCCGATTCCAGGGTTCGTGGTCTTTCAACATCCGTCTCTAAGAGCGTAAGAACTGAACCCGCCACGGGCTCAAGAACTGGCTCATGCGAAGGACTGGATGAGATATCGTAGGTTTGGTTGCTGTGGGGAAAGGCGGTAGCGCTCCAGCGACTCGAACCCCCGACAGCTCATCGCCTAGTGCAGGCAACCAACAATTCTTGCGAAACTCGGCGAAGGCGATCCGGAAGGATCGCTTTTCGCGTTTTGGGGAGCATTTCAAGAAATCGGATGGGGCAACGACCTCATTCGTGGCCGCTCGGCGTTCCCCGGGTCCTTTGGTCTCGGTGGCGGATAGAGACACCACACGCAACATCCAAGCGAAGTGTTGGTCAGGTTTGTCACAGCCTCATCGGTATGATGATCGGAGTGAACACGCGACTACCTTCCAACTCGCATGGAAAGATCGGACTCTACGCTACGTCACTGTGTCTCAGATCGTCCACCAACTGCAGTGACTTGCAACGCGATGATTGGAAAGCGCTTGGCTGCCAAGTCGACGAAGCCGCGAACTTTGGGATCCATGTAGCGGGTGGAGGCGAAAACGGCATGGACCGGGGCCGGCACGCGTGCCCAGTCTGCAAGGACACGCTGAAGGAGCCCGCTCTTCACGTGCAGCTCCGCCATGTACCGGGGAAGCTGCACGATTCCGAGCCCCGACAGCGCCAGGTTCAAGGCGGCGACCGTGTTGTTGACCGTGCAGCGCGGCGTCCGGGTTATCCGTTCCGTCCGCGGACCGTTGACTAGCGTCCAGCTCGGGCGGCCGCGCGGGGTATGCATGATGAGGTCGTGACGCATCAGTTCGGCGACGTCATCGGGCGGCGCCGCGCGTCGCAGATAGTCGGGAGATGCGTACAGGCCGTAGCCTACCTCGCCGAGCTTTCGGGCCGACAGGTCTGAATCCGATAACTCGCCGACGCGGATGGCGACGTCGATCCCTTCGTGGATGATGTCGACGAGACGGTTGGTGTACTCGGTCTCCACCGTCACCTTCGGCGCAGCCTGCAGGAACTCCGCGATCCAGCCGTCGACGCGCGTGGTCCCGAACTCGGCGCCGGCCGTCACCTTGAGGCGGCCCTTCGGCTCTTGGATCTGATGCGCGACCGCCGCCTCGGCAGCCTCCGCAGCCGCCAGGATCGCGGCCGCTCGCTCGAAATAGTCGCGTCCCACCTCCGTCACGCTGAGGCGCCGCGTCGAGCGGTTCAGGAGCCGTGCGCCAAGCTTGTCCTCGATCCGCTGCACGACGCGGCTCACACGCGCCTTATCGGTGTCTAGACGCTCAGCGGCCGCGGTGAAGGAGCCTTCACGACCGTGACGAAGATCTCCATATCGAGGAAATCGATTGTTGTTGCCATAAGCAACAGTCTGTCTCTCTCGGCCCTATTAGTCAACGCGGATGCAGCGCCCACATCCCGCTCGTCGACGGCGACGGACGCCGTCTAGAAATGGAGAGGGCTAATCGAGTGAAGATCGGAATTCTGAACACCGGGAATATAGGCTCCCGCTTGGCGCGAGCGTGGGTCGCCGCAGGCCACGACCTCGTCCTCGCGAAGGACGGCGAAGATCGCAAGCTCGCGCCGTTGCTTGCGGAGCTTGGCGACAAGGCTCGGCTCGGCACGATCCGCGAGGCCGCCGACTTCGGGGAGGTGGTCCTGTTCTCCGTCTACTGGCCTAGGGTGGAGGGAATCGTGACCACCGTCGGCGACGCTCTCGACGGTAAGGTCGTGATCGAGACGATGAACCCGCTCGGTGTCACCGCCGACTTCCGGCATTTCCACGATCTGGATTTCATGCGCGACAACTCGACGGCGGAAGATCTGCAAGCGCGTCTGCCGAAGGCCCGGATCGTCAAGGCGTTCAATCTATTGGCCGCGCCTCTTCTTGAGGCGGCAGCGTGGTCGGAATCGTCGGCACAGCCGAACGTTTTTTACGTCAGCGACGACGCAGTGGCTGGGCAGGTGACGCGCGGCTTGATCGCAGACGCTGGCTTCAAGCCCGTAAACGCCGGCCCGCTCAGGGGCGCCCGGCAGCTCGAACAGGTCGGAGCGCTCCTGCATCACGTCGCGGACCACGAATTCGGCGGGGACGCGGACTTGGTCCGCCTGGCCCTCACAGTTATCGAGGCAAACCCCGGCCCGATCTTGCGCGAACGGGTCGCTTGAAGGGCCGCTCACGCATCCAACCCTGATTTCAAAACATATCGGAGAACCAAGTGTCACAGTTGTTGAAGGGCAAGACCGCTCTCGTTACCGGCGGATCCCGCGGCATCGGCCGCTCGATTGCCGAACGTCTCGCAAAGGAAGGGGCGGTCGTCGCGCTCACCTACAATGCAAGCAAGGACGGCGCCGACGAGACCGTCGCGGTCATTGAAAATTTTGGTGGTACCGCCTTTGCGCTCCATGCCGACCTCGTCGATGCGGCTTCCATCCCCGACCTGTTTGCGCGGCTCGACGCCGAACTCACCCGGCGCAACGGAAGCAAAACCATCGACATCCTGGTGAACAATGCCGGCAATTCCGGCTGGGGCGGTCTCTCGGACGCGACCCCTGAGAGTTGGAACACGATGTTTGCGGTCCACGCCCGGGCGCCGTTCTTCATCGTCCAGTCGGCGCTGAGCCGTTTTGCGGATGGCGGACGCATCGTCAACGTTTCCTCCGCTGCCGGCACGCGACCGATGCACGTGGTCCCCATCTACTCCATGGCCAAGGCGGCCATCAACAACCTGACCCACGCGCTCGCGACGGAGCTCGGTCCGCGCAGGATCACAGTGAACGCGGTGGCGCCCGGGTGGATCCGGACCGACATGAACGCCGCCGTGCGCAAGAACTCCGATATGGTCAAGGCGATCGAAGCCGATACCGCGCTGGGGCGCTTCGGCGAGACATCGGATGTTGCTGCAGTCGTGGCCTTTTTGTCGTCTGACGAAGGTCGGTGGGTGACTGCTCAGATCATCGAAGCCAGCGGCGGATATAAACTCTGACGGACCTCGAACGCATGACTTGCAAAACGCCAAGCGGCATCCATTGGCGTTGCTGCAAATCAATTCGACCCGACGTGCCGCGGAACCTGAAAAGGCGCGTCGGGTCAGCTAGACGAGAATCCGCCTTCGCGGCCCGCTTCTCGATCTCAGCAACCAGTCTCCGAATCTCATTGATAGGCGTGCCGGGAAGCGCGCCCAAATGCTGCGGGAGCGACGCATTATAATTAGCTTTGAGAGACCTTCCCAGCCCGCGTCTAACGCAGTCATACCCGCGGGCATGACGTCCGCGGCCCTATTGCCTTGCGCTGAAGACAAAACCCCGATTGTCGGTTCGAGGGGCAACAGTGTGTTGCTTGTCGCGCCACTGTTGCCGCAGCTCCAAAGCCATACTTCCCGATCGTGCCGCGCGCTCTGCGCCGGCCAACGAAGCGCGCGCGACAAGGCGGTCGCGCGAAACCTATCGGCGGGCTCCGCCATCCACTGAAGAAAGATATCGTTGATGACACGAACAATCGGAATTATCGGCTCTGGCCTTGTCGGCAAAGCAGTCGCGCATCTAGCAATTGCGGCGGGGTATCGCGTCGTGATCAGCAATTCGCGCGGTCCTGAAACACTCGTTGACCTCGTCAAGGGACTTGGGCCGCGCGCACGTGCTGGAACGGTAGAAGAGGCGATTGCGGCCGGGGATCTCGTTACGATCGCGATCCCACTGGCGACGTTCGAGAAGTTGCCGGCTGACAAACTTGCGGGGAAAGTGGTCATCGATCAGACCAACTACTATCCGGGCCTTGGAGAATTTCGTCGGGCCGACCTCGACAATGGCGAGTTGACCTCGAGCGAACTGGTGCAGAGGCATCTTCCAAGCGCGAAGCTCGTCAAGGGCATCCACAACCTTGGCTGGGTTCACATGCAGTACAACTCCCGGCCGAAGGGCAATGTCGAACGGACTACCCTGCCCATTGCCGGTGACGACGCTGCCGCGAAGGAAATCGTGACGCAGTTCATCGAGACGATTGGTTATGACGTGCTTGATGCTGGCTCGCTCGCCGACAGTTGGCGCATCGAACCCAACACGCCGATCTACTTCTGGCCTTACATCCCCTCCATTCCGGAAGGTCTGACGGAAGCCGAGGCAAAGGAAGTCTACCAGCAGGCGGGCGCCCCCATCTCCCGCGCAGCGGCAAAGGTTCTGGTCGACGCGACCGAACGTCCGTCGCCGATCGGAGGAACTCTGGAGGGAATGCCGCCGATCCACATCGCCTTGTTCCTCGAGCTTGCCAGCGGGAATACCGTCAAGAAGTAAAACCTCTCGGCCGGGCGTTCCATTGGGGGGCCCGGTGACCGATTTCGATCGATTGAATTGCGGTGATGTCCGCGAGCGCGGGCGCGGATCCGTCGTCTTCGATGCGCCGACTGGCTTCAGGAGCCGCGGCTTGAGCGACTTTTTTTGAAGAGGAATCCGAGCCGGTTGCCTCTTCGCCGACCGCCTCGGACACGCCTCCAAATTCGGTGAACGCGAAAATCAAATGTTGCAACACGCGTCGCCCGATGGCGACGAACAGATCAGGAGTACATGCTGTGATTAGCGCAGGTCATCTCGAGGCTTTTCTGGGATCCATGAGCATCGGCAACGTTGTCGGCGCGGCCGTTCATCTTGCCGACAGCATCGAGCTGCTCAGCCCAATCGTGCCCACGCCTTTCCAAGGAAAAGAATGTGTCGCCGATGTTCTCACCAAGCTGTTGGACACGGTAGATGCTTTTGAACCGCAGCTCCTATTGCACAATGGAGCAGATGTCGTCGTCGTTTTGACGATCAGGTTTGGCGATCATGTCATCGATGCCTTCGACCATATTCACCTCAACAAGGATGGCCTCATCGAGAGGATGACGGTGGCGTGGCGTCCGCTGCCCGCTGTCGTCGCAGTGCAGCAGCGGCTGGTCCCAAAGCTGGGAGGCAAAGCCATGCAGTTGGTCCCAGTCGATGAAACCTAGCGCCCGTGGCTCCGATCTGCATTTCGGTGCCGGCGAGTCTCCCACACCGCGCGCAGCCTTGAACGGCGACGGCGCGGCAATCATCGCGCGGGGCCACACAGCGTACCTCTCCAACAAATGATATCAGGCTCGCGCTGATTGCAAATTCCAGCGGCGGGTGACGGAACCTTCTCTATGACAACCACAGTCGGTTTTTCCGAGATGCAGGTCTTCGTCACGGTGGTGACGGAGGAATCCTTCACCGCGGCGGCCGAACGGCTCGAGACGGACAAGGCGCGAGTGAGCCGTATTGTACAGAGGATCGAAGCAAAGCTCGGTGTGCGGCTGCTCAACCGATCGACCCGGGGGCTCCGGGTGACCGAAGTCGGAAGGGAATATTTCGAACGTGCTTCTTCGATTCTGGCCGCCGCGCAAGCGGCCGAGGCCGCGGTGGCACAGCAAAGCCAAGTGCCCAAGGGGCGTCTGAAGATCACGGCGACCCCCGAATTTGGAACCACACGGGTCGACAACTGGATCGCCGCCTACTTGTCCAAGTGGCCGAAGGTGACGGTTGAAGCGGTATACTCGATCCGGTTTGTCGATATCATTCATGAGGGGATCGATGTCGCCATCCGCATCGGCGTATTGCAGGATTCGGATCTTTCTGCGCGCAAGATTGGAGAGGTGACCTACGGTCTCTATGCATCTCCGGATTATCTGAAGCGTTCAGTGGCACTCCGCACGGTCGGCGATCTCAAAGGACACGATCTCATCATGAAGGCGTCGGGCGGCCGCTCAAGTTGGACGTTGGTCAACGACCGGGCGACGGAGAAGGTATCGCAGCCGCCGCGCTGCATGCTCGACAACATAGTCGCCGCCAAGAACCTGACGGTGTCCGGATTGGGTATCGCGCAGCTTCCGCGCTTCATGGCTGAGCCGCATGTGGTTGATGGGGCCTTGCTCCGTGTTCTACCGGACTGGGCGAGTATCCCGATGCCCGTCCACGCCGTATTCGCCTCTACCCGCTACATGGACCCAAAGGTGCGCGGCTTTGTCGATCTGTGCCGCGACGCTTTCAGGAACGGCAACGACGATCTCGGATGAAAGTCGTAATGCAAAATGTCCCCGCGTTCGTTTGTGCTAGGCACGCACCGGCGCGTGCGGGAGTCTCGAAGGAGAAAGATGCAGCTTATGGCGCGAACCGGTCGTCGTGGATGTTAGATTCGCTAGCTCCCGCAAACTCGACCTATAGTCCGAACAACCTCCGGTGGATTGGACCGACCCACATTGCCAGCGCCAATTCAAGCGTGTGTAGAAATTTTCTCCCAATTGCTTACTCGCGCGAATGAACCAGAACTGAAGTCTCAGGCTGAGTCAGCATATCGTGTTGCAAAACAAGGAAAAGCTGGCGCACCCGACACGATTCGAACGTGTGACCTTTGCCTTCGGAGGGCAAGGGTGAGCACATTACCCCTGCTTACCCGAAATCTCTTGGGATTACCGTGTCCGAGTTGTAGGCTGTTTTCAGCCTGATTTGGGGGCTAAGGTCATTACCCTGAATTTCCCCCGTTTTCCGGCTCCTGCTTACCCAGCGCTTACCCGAGAGAAAATTGCCGAGGCTCACGATACGCACGGTCGATGCCGCGAAAACTACGGGAGCCGACGTCTTCCTGTGGGACGACGAACTGCCGGGCTTTGGTCTGCGAGTGAAGAAGAGCGGCGCCAAGTCCTTCATCGTCCAGTACCGCAACGCCAATGGCCGAAGCCGCCGGCTCACTCTCGGCCGGTATGGCGTCCTGACCCCCGAAGAGGCCCGCAAAGACGCCAAATTGGCCCTGGCGGATGTCGTGAGGGGTGCAGATCCCGTCGAGAGCAAGAAGCTAGCCCGCGGCGCGATGACCGTTGAGGAACTTTGCCGCGAATACCTGGACAAGGCCGAGCGGGGCTTGATCCTGACGCGGCGCGGCGAGACGAAGAGCAAGACGACCCTGTACAGCGACAAGGGGCGGATGGAACGCCACATCATCAAGCTTGTGGGAAAGAAGACCGTGAAGGGCTTCACGTCTACCGACGCCAAGGGCCTTCAACGCGACATCATCGCTGGCAAGTCAGCTGCTGATGTGAAAACCAAGGTGCGAGGCCGCGCGATCGTAACCGGTGGAAAGGGTACCGCGGCTCGAATGATGGGCCTTCTTGGGGGGATATTCAGCTACGCTGTCGATGAGGGCTACCGGCCTGACAATCCCGTCAGTGGCATCAGGCGCCCAAAAGATCGGACGCGGGAGTGGCGCCTGGACGATGCTGGTTATCGCCGCTTGGGAAAGTGCCTCAGTGCGGCGGAGATGAATGGTGAGCATTGGCAACCCATTCTTGCGAGCAGGACCGCTGCGATGACGGGTTGCCGCCTGGATGAGGTCGAAGGCTTGCTCAAGACTGAGGTGGATACAGTCGGTATTCGAGACGGAATGATGGTGGCCTAGGGGCCTTCATCGGACGGATACCATGACACCATGGCTGCTTGCGTCGATGCCAAGCCGCCAAACAGCGAGCAGATACGCAAGATGTCTACGGCAGATCTGTACCGTTGGTATCAGCTGTCAAATCGGGCGGCAGATGTGGTAGCGATGGCAGACGGGATCGCCCGCGGCTGATCGGCGGATGTCAATCCCTGCAGCAGGGCGCTCGTCCTGACGCGGCCCGAGTTCGAGCGTGAGCTGAAATACCGGTAGTGGTTAGCCGCGGCTACCTCCCCCTATGAGAGGCGGTCGCCCGCCAGGCGGTTTTAGTTCTCTCTGTCAGCGCGAAGTGCTCGCCGGTCATGCCCATCGGCGTGTACGACGAGCTATGCTGGCTTGAAGTGTCGAACTGCACTCTGGTGTAGGTGATGCCAGGGATACTTTGCAACTTCCTTCAGCTACGGTGGAGGAGCCGAGGCGACTTTCGGCTTTTTGTCGCCCTAGAACAGTTGAAGGACTGGCCCGATGATCAAATTTGCCTTGCTGATCCTCGTTTCTGTCGGCGCCATGGAGACTGCCAACGCACAATCCGACGCTGTCGGTCTCAACCCCCGTTTGGCTTACCGCAAGTGGTGCGTAGCGCCGATGCCCATATCTAACGCATATGCTGAGGGCGGCGCCTCCATGTCCATTCGCTGTCGGCTTGAAGACCTCAGCCAAAGGGAGGGAGAAACCTGCAACTGTAGCTTGGGTATCTCTACGCCCAATTGTGGGGCGATTTCAGTAGTTGGAAGGGTTCGGCGGGTTCGGCGCTTTTAACCGCCGGCCTAACGCATTTTTTTCGTGCCTCTTGCAGGAATGTCGGGATGATGGGTGGTCGCCCGGCGACATCGACGGGATCCTCGTTGCGCCCGAGATTAGGCGCGGAGACCACCCTCAATGATTAGACTGACACCGAAAAAGATCGAGTTCATAGGTCCGCTTGGAACATGCGCCTTCATGGTCGCATCGTTTTGTGTCCTGGTAGCCGTCGTGCTCCTCAGGACCGCGTAGCTCGACCCAGGGCGGCGGTCTCGGCCTCCGCCCTGGCAATCTCAGCGCAAAGATCTCGCCGGCCATTGGCCCTTAGATGAAGCGCTCGCCTTAATGGCCTATCCTCAGCCTGCCTTGCGCTTGATCACCTTCTTTGCTGAAGACTTGGCGGGCTTCGATTCTTCGCTCGCCTAGATACGTCAACTATTCCGAGCATGAAGCCCACCTGCCGGAATGGCAGGCTGCAATCCAGGCGCTTATGTTGGGGCCGAACTGAGCGGTCCGAGGATGTTCGCGCGCATCGGCATCATACGCGATCTAAACCGCGGGCACGTTCGCCAGTTCAACCCCGCGCGCAAGGATCACCACTGGGGCAAGAGAAAGCTCAAGAGGGACCAATGACCGTGTTCGTCTATGTCGATACCAGCAAGCAGGTTGGGGACCGGGACCACATCAAGGTCTTCGCCAGCCAGGGCGCCGCCGAGACGTCATTTCAGGAGAATGACCCGGAGGGCGTGGCGTTCGAGTATGAGGTATTGAAGTGACCCAAGCACGGAGTATGACAACGAGTTGCCGTCCTGCCAGTTCGAGCCGCCGCTCGCGTACGGCGATGCCCGGTTGTGTGATAATTTGCACAGACGACCGGGTTCCGCAGAGCGTTCAAGGTCAGTGGCGGCGTCTTCCTTCGATCATTTTGGCGCTAACCCTCTGAATTTTAAGTAAAAACTCTCCGTTAATTAAATTTTCGTGCTCTTATAGGAACGTGTTGCGTACGTACTGCGTTCGTGATTACATCTGCCGTACAGAAGAGATCGTACGATACAAACAGCGATCGTACCGCGCACCTGGATAGGTGACATATGGCCAAGACAGCAACAATCAACGCTCGTATCGAACCCGTCGTTAAGGCGAGGGCAGAAAGCATTTTTGCTGCCATAGGGATAAGTGCGTCTGACGCTATCGGCCTGTTTTACCGTCAAGTGGCGTTTCGGAAGGGTCTACCCTTCGACGTTTGCGTTCCTAATGCCACGACCGTAGCTGCTCTTGAAGAGCTAGAGCATGGTGGTGGCGAGGTTGTGCACGGCTCAACCAGTCAACTCTTTGACGAACTAGATTAGTTCGTTCAAACATCGGAGTGCATGAAGCCACTCCGAATCGCAGGACAGTTCAAAAAGGATTTCCGCGCTTGCACAAAGCGCGGATTTCGTATGCACAAGCTAGAAACCATCATTGATAAGCTTCGCAAGGGCGAAGCCCTTTCACCGATCGATGATGACCATCCTCTAAAGGGCCCATGGCAGAATTATCGTGGCTGCCACGTTCAAGGGGACTGGGTACTAATTTACCGAAATGATGGTGAGGAGTTACTGTTGGCGAGAACGGGCACGCATACTGAGCTATTTGATTAGCCAGAAATTTAGGTGTCCTAATTCCCCTCTGCGAGTCTCGGGCAAGTGACTAATCCTCAAATCGCCATTGCCTGCCTCATCGGCGTTATTCTGCTAGCTGGCCTGTTTGTGGCCGATGCGTACTCAAGATGCCGACAGGAGCATGGCGCCGAGTATAAGTGCTTCCCGACTGGGAGAAGGCTTGTCCGATAGTTGACCTAGTTCACCCGGCGCGAGTGTCCGAACTCGCACAGCACCCGAACACTATGCGGCGTCCATTGAGTGCACCAGCCTCGGCGTTGGTCGCATCTCAAATCTAGCCTTCTTCGTCGTCTTCCCACTCGAGATCGCAAGCTATTCTAGCGTCCACGCTAGTCTCAGTGGTGAAACCAGTGGACATTCTCGGACAAGAGCCTGCGGGCCGCCTCCACCGCCTCCTGTTTGGAATTGCACTTTTGGTGGATGACTTGGATGGACTCGTTGCTGCGCCGCGTCCCATCCCAGCGCATCGTTCCTGCCGCCGTGGCATACCAAGCCTGATTTCGTCTTTGACCTATTGCTATTTGTTCTTCTCTGGGCCGTCCTCGTTTGGCGGCACCCACTCTAAGCGCCGCAACACTACGTGGCCTTCCTGCTTCACAAGTTTCCATCCCGCCGGTGGTCCGTTCCATCCCCTCGGGAAAAAATCAGGCAAAGGACCATCGCCTGGTGAACCCACTATCGCACCATCCCAATTGTTATAATCCACAAGCTCCGCTCCGGTAAAATCCGCGTTCGTCAATATGGCGCCGCTCATGTTGAGCGCACCCGCAAAAGGCATCCCTCCCGGACCGGCTGAACGCGTGCGCTGGTTAGTACGCGTGAAGTCAGCTCCATCCAGATCGGCCTCTTCAAACGAAGCTCCTCCAATCGATGATCCGATAAACTTTGCTTTCGGCATCCGAGCTCCGTCAAATCGCGCCCACTGCAAACGGGATTGGCTCAAGTCTGCCCTAACTAAGCTAGCTCCTCGGAAGTCTGCTTTTGTGAGCACAGATTCTTGCATATCTACATAGTCAAGAATCGCGTGGTTCAACCGCGCAGCCTCTAGGTGGGCCCTCCGAAAATTTACAAATGGCAACCTGAATCTTGAGAGATCCGCATCGTCAAGCTGCGCGCTTTGGAGGTCCGCGGCCTCGAAAATGCAATCCGGGGGCGGCTTCAACTTGCTGGTGATCAAGGCGAGTAGTATTTGCCCTCGTTCGGTACTCTGCGGTCGCTCAGACAATGTCGGAGTCCGCTTCCCATCTTGCTCAACTACCTCAAGGCGGAGGTAGGGGGTCGCGGCTAGCGAATATGCCGCAAGTCGAACGCTTTCAGCTTCGCCAAGAGACTTCCCAGAATTAGAGGCCACGATCTGAAGTAACGCGATAAGATCAGGCGTAAGCGTGGCTCTTCGCTGCGCGGCTTCGGCTGAGATCGTCTGCAGATCCAGCTTGTCGTTTTGCTCCTTGAGCAGACTAGTCTGTTCCTGCAACTTTTTGTTTTGCTCGCTGAGCAACAATGTCTGACGAAATATCAGCGCAGTCCCCGCCAACCCGCCGAGGGTTACGAGCAGTGCAAGAGACGTCTGAACAACCCATCGACGAGCGGCGCGCGGAGTATACCAAGCTAGCGCTTCCAAAGCCGCTCGCTGTACGTGTTCGATTGATTGTGGAGCTTTCCCCGCCTGGTATGCCTTTGCTGCATCGCCAACTTCCAGCACAATAGAGTCGAGCGACCCCTTTGCGCTTCCCAAAAACTTTCGGACTGCCCATATGCTTGTTGGAATCACAACAACAAGCACAGTGGCGCACAGTCCCAATGCGACAATGAAGGTGTGAAGAGCAGAGTCAATCCATGGCGCGGAAACGTCGAGTGCACCAAATAGCAGCGCCCAGCTGAGCACTGAGCCGATCACGATGCCGATCACAAGGAAGGTAACGAGAGCACCTAATCCAGAGGCCTGCGTCCGATCCCGACCAGCACGTACGTCATCCATCTCGGATTACCCCTCTCCGTCTCTCGCATCATGCTAGTGTTGCCAGCGGATCGCAACCACTCTGCCTGGCCGCTGTCGCGTGACGAGAAGAAGCTAGCGGAAGTTTTTCCGCGATCAGAATAGGTCGCCGTTCAAGACCTTTGCCGAAGCCGAGAATGGGTGTGAGGCGATATACTGAAGCACCTGATCGATGACGGAGTGGTATAACTCATTTGCCACGCCTTCCGGCTTTACTTGTGATCGATGGGCAGGATGGGTAGTCGCTACCTATGGGTATAAGACGCCCTCTTGCGCTCGCCCTCTAGTTGCGTAATGCTGCCGCTTGGCGACGATGGGAGATCTCAACCATGAGTGATCCAGATGCGAAGGCGACAAAGTTCTTCGACGACCTGGGTGACCGTCCGTCAGAGGATATCGAAGTAAAAACCCTAAACTATTTTACTTTCACTATCGAACCCAAGGAATGCGCCGACGAATGTCGGCTGAAATTTCAGCTGATCATCTCTAAAGCTTGGTCCATAGCGGCTGCAAGCAACATTTGGCTTTTCAATCCTCGCCCCGCGAGAGAATGGACCGTTCCCGGTTGGAAAGGGAAAGGATTGCTGTACGATCTTGCAACGATCACGAAGTCATAGGCCAGCGGCAGCGGCTCCAACAGATTTTATCGCTTGGCGCCCCGCCTAGAAATCAAAGCAACACTTGCCCGCGGCCGGCGTATCGTCGAACGGCAGGTTTGCCCGATTCGACCTCAAGTCAGCCAAGGCCGCCGTTGAGGCACCGCCCGATCGTCGGGGACGGCCGCGCGGCTCCGCCGTAGCCCTCCATGCGAACGGACCAGGAATGGCAGACGATGATATTTCAATTTCAGTCAAGGATGCGCTTGTCTTAGTGCCAGGCGCGGCAACGGCGCTCGCTCTGTGTTTCGAGGTAGGCTCGTTTATCCCAATTGGCATTGCAGCATTTACGTATTTTTCGATATCTGAGCACATCACTTTTGCGGTGCCAGCTATCCCGATAGCACTCGTCTGTGTGCTACTTGGTGTTTATCTAACCACCGTGTTCCACTTTCTGGAAGACGGGCGTCTTCCAGAAAGTTTAGCGCGTCTCTTCCCGGACGTCGGGGAGGACGTCACAAGAGACATATTCAACAAACTAATGTGGACTACCGCAGTTGTTGTAGTCCCTCTCTCTGCCGTCCTCGCAATCTATTCTAAGCTCATCTTTATTTTTTTTCTCGGCCTGCTTAGTTGCGCCTTTTTGGCTGTCCTTCTACTTAGAGCACCGGCGAAGGCTTTTATCGGAGTGGTGGGTCTCGTCTCTTTGGCTTTCGCGCTGTCGATGGGAATGGACTCCTCTCGCATCTACTTGAACGGCGCACCTGCAGCGACAGTTCGCACCGACAATGGATCTATCCAAGCCGTGATTGTGAGGAGCGGGGAACGTGGGGTGCTTCTATACTATCGCTCCACTTTGTCCTTTGGATTTAAAAAATGGGATTCCATAAAGTCTCTCGACTGGCCTCGCCAAAAGCTCCTAGAGCCTGATTGAATTTCGGACGATCTGTAGTGAAGCGCGCTCTCGGGACAACAGCTTCAAAGCCTTCAAGCATCTCGGGCGGGGCGCCATCGTCGCTCCAGCTGCCGGCTGGGCATAGCATGCCGGGGCCACCCGAGGGACCCACCAGCTCTTGTGGGTCGCTTTCGACGTGAATCCACAAGCCCTACCGACTTGCTATGGTGATGCCCGCGCGCGATGCTTGGGGAATGGGTACGAAGTCTCGATAGACTCTCTACGGCGCCTCCGTGTGCGCCTCAGCCGAGCGCGCAGCAGAAGAAGGGGTGCGTGAATGTGGAGATCAGCCTTCGCAATAGTTGTCATCGCCTGCATGATATCTGGTGCGGCATCGGCGCAGGACATTTTCATGCCGGCCCCCAGAAGATCTATTCCATGACTAGGAATTGCGTCTACAACAGCGCGTTTTATTCTCAGGGCGCCGTCATTTGCCTCGGCGGGGTCGCGGGCTCCAATGCAGCAGTGGCAGTTGGGTCACCACTCAGGATCCCGCTGCCTGGAAGGACCAAGTCCCCATACCGGCTCCGCGGCAATAACTCCTAGGCATACCCTCGCGCTGGCTGGTTCGCCTCCAGCGGCAGCACGCCTGCATCCAATCCGTACCTGCCCGGGGATGCACCAACCGCCGATTGAAGCCGCCCCTAATCCGCCAGTAGATCTGCAATGTCAGCCGCTTCGCGATTAGGCCGAACTTCTTCGCCGCTGCACACGGCCTTTGCTCGCTCACTTCCCGGATGGTCTTCTGAGCGGCTTCGCGGGCGGCCTCGGTGCCCATCATGCCTCTCTTTTTTCGGACACGCGCGATCTTGAATCGGGGTACCGAGCCTTCCGTGCTTTCCTTCCTATAGCATTGACTGCCAAAGGAGGACGCCATGGTGCGGCATCGTTGGACGGTAGCCGCCGCCCTTTTCGCTTGTGCCGTAATTGGCTGGGTTCTCGTAGCAGAGCGCCCTCGAGAGAGGTCGGTACGGCTAGAAACTTCGCATTCCTTGAGTGCGGATCCTGATCTGCGGTTGATATCCGAACGCAGCGAATACATGCGGACGGAACGGTGAAGCACCGGCGCGTGGTCTCTGGGACGACGGGAGTGTGCGCGCGGCGGGTAGTCAGCGGCGACGGTCGCTGGCCGTGCTTGTCTCAATGCGGCACATTGCCAGACTGAGTAGTTGGAGGCTTTCCGAAGATGACTCCGATTGCATCGACAAGGCGATTGATGATGATCAGTACGAGGGTCGTACTAAATCCAAACACAAACGGCATCAGCAGAGTTGCGGCCATCTTAGCATCACTTGATATGTTCGGCCTGCTACCGAACGTCCGAACGAAGGATTCGAAATTCTCGAACCCGAACCCGAACGGCAATGCAAAAATAAGGCCGAACATCGCGCCCAATATTATCCGGATTCCAAGAAGCTTCTTATTCCCAATATCGAACGTGATGTCCTTTTGAAGCGAGAGCGCATTCATCGCGATGTATGCAATTGAGCCGAGCGCGCCCAGCCTGTGCATTCTCTTCTCCCCGCTGCGAGCGCGCATCGCCGTTGCCGCCCGTCATGGTCAGCAAGTCTCCGTCCAAGAGGTTGTAGCCGATCGTCACCGAGTCTGGTTGCCAGGATCCACAGGCTCGCCAGATCGCGGAAGAGATCAGGCAGCTGCGCGAGGTTTAAGCACACCGATCGGCCCGCTCATCCTTGCAATCGCGCTGATCGAGCCTATTTCCAGCGCATGAACCTGACAGAAGTCGAAGACCAGGCAATACAAGCCCGCATGGCGCTCGTCGTCGGCGCGAAGACGTTTGACCGCCTGTTCGCCGGCATTCACTTCGACGAGCTCGATGGCGACATCTTGTTCGTCTACGCAAAGGATGAGGAGATCGCTGCGGAAGTCGAGGACAACTTCTCGCTTCACATTCAGATCGCGGCTTCGAAGATCTTGAAGCGCGAGGTCAACATCGTGATGGTGCTGCCAAAGCAGTTCGTTCACTAGACCTTCCTCGATGGCGGGATCATCTACGGAATATCATCACCGCGTGTTCGACCGCCGCCGATCGAATGCGGTCTATTCCAGAAAAATTCGCGATTGCCTGTCGCGGCCTCGGCATATTGGTCTATGGCCAGTATGATCGCTTGGACATGGTGATAGCACCATCCCTCGTGCACTCCGATTTTTCGAACCTCGGCCAAAGCTTTGAGGAACGGCGGCTGATCCGCGGCGTCGGAAAAGTATCTCTTCACCACTTCCGACCTCCGAGCACCTTCCCTGCGGTTGGTCCTGGCAACTCGTTCTTGAGCCTGTCGCGTTCGGCGCAAAGCCCTTCGATCTTCGCGAGCATCCGCTGCAGGAGGATTTCAGCAGACGCGGTACAGATCCCTGCCCGTTGAAGCTTCAAAATGTCGTTTCGCTGACGCCCGACCTGGACGCGCATGTATTCGATTTCCCGACGGACGAACTCGAGATCCGGCATGGAGGCCCCTCTAGCGTGGAGCTCATTATTAGAACGAAACAGGAACATTCTTTCAAGTTACAAGTTGGGACCGGAGCCAGATTTTTGGAGGTTCATCATGGCCGACAACACGGAAAAGGACCCGAATGAGTGGGTTTCAGGACATGATCCGATGACGGGCGCCCAAGCGTCGTACCTCAAAACTCTTGCGGAGCAGGCGCACGAGCCGGACCCGACGGCGAAGGAACTCACGAAGGCAGAGGGGTCAGAGCTGATCGAGAAGCTTCGGAAGAAGGTGGGACTGGAAAACTAGTGTGCGCTGGCGGCAGCGTGCACGCTGCGCCCGTTGTGGTGGAAAAGCCCCCGCTCCCACGTTTGCGAATCCCTGCCCTGTGCTAGCCCGCCGGCACGCTAAGTGAGTTAGCGGATTCGCTTGGCGCACCAGGAGCCTTCCAAATGCTGATGACGTGGGAACGGCGCGCGACGATCCGGACGCTGCGGGGATGGGCCATCTCCGTGCTTCAGGAAGCCGGCGCCGTCCGTGAATGCGAAGAGCACGGGTGGATGCAGGAGCGCGCCGACCCGCACGCCCGCGATCGCGCCTTCGAGATCGCGCTCCGCGATCCGCCGCCTAGCGTCTCGTCGCAAGCGGCCGGCAGAGCGATTGCCGAAGTGCTGGACTCGATCGGCGACACCTGCCCGGAGTGCCCACCCGAGGGCTAGAAGTCGCGGCTTTCAGCCGACGAAGTTTCGAAGCGGACTTGAGGACCGCTGCCGAGGGCAGACCAGACTTTCCAGCAAGCGTTCCGACCGCCGTTTGTGACCTCAACAGCGACATTGGCGCATCCCGTATCGCTATTGGATGACTTTTTGGGTAGCCTCATCGTTTGGAGCCGACCAAGGATGCGAGTACACGGGTGGCTGGAAGATCAGCAGCGAAACGTATTGGTTTGGTCTTGATACTGGCAATGTGTCTGACGATCGTTTCGCCTCGTCCGACATTTGCCAAGGTTATTCATCTGTCCAAAGGACAACAAACTCTGATCGCATTTTGGAAGTGCGAAGGATGGTGGTACTGCAATCTAAAGCTTCACATTGACATCCGTAGATCGGATGGTTCGCCTGGTCGTGCCAGGCTAATTAGCACTTGGTCGCCAGGCAGAACACATGACTTGGACGTTCATGAGGGCAGCTATGACGACAGCTTGGACGCTTATTTTTTCATGGCCTACTGGTTGTATGCGATAGCTGAGAGTGACGGTGTTAGTGTAACTGTCGGAAGTAACGTGGACCCTGACGCCTCTAACTGATCCTGTTGCGCGTCGTTCCATTGGGCGCTTGTGTATGGTGAGGTCGCGCAACGCCTCCAGCGGCCTGCACGTTCCCTGCCGATGCTTCGCCGACATTCTCACGGCGGCCAGATATATAGTCCTAAAATTACTGAAGTCTTGGGTATTCGAATTTATACTTGTAGACTGTGCGATTGCCCACCCTGTCCTGCCCCATTCGTCTAAAGTTTGGAGTAATGTCACTCCCCACACCTACGTTTTCTGGTTTGCCTACCGTGGGTTCGAAACGAATATCCGACGTAGTGCCCCCCGGTTGGTCCACGATTTCAAATTCAAGAGGAAAAGACGCATATACCGAAAGAACTTGTGGGTCTCCTCGAATCAACTCCGGCTTTTGAGCCCAGGTAAGAGGCTGCCAACTAACTTGCCAACGAGCGTCCACGTAAGTTCCCGGAATATCTGCGACTGGAGTGCCGCGCACCCATACGATTACCTCCGAGCTGTTGTTTCGAAAATCGGGTTTTTCGCTCCTCATGTGGCGGCACCCGCTAACGTCCAAAGTCGCATCAACTGATCGCTTTAATAGCTCATCCTTGCTGATCCGGCAGTGTTCGCTTTCCGCGCAGGTAAGGGGAACTGTAAAGCCAAAATTCGCCATCATTTCGGCGTTCATAGCATTGTCGGAATCGTTTCTATCGCCGCCCGCAGCTCCCCGCCACCTCGCCGTCACGAAACCATTTCGGAATATTTCGTCGCTGGCTAAACGAATCTTGCCGTTAGGGAACTGCCTAGCTGGTCTGTCGTCTTTCTGACAGACCAAACTAAAACTACTCTCCTCAATCCTCATATTACCGAGTTCGGGATCGCCGCCTAATGCGGGTTTTGGGACGCTTAAAGTAACCAACGAGCTAACCAGAGTATCGCCCCTAACTGTAAAAGATTGGTGTTCTGCTGGCCGAAGTGCTTGCCACGAATAGCCTGGATAACGTGTGGTTATGGTAACCTTGCCAACGAGATCGGGCATTAGTGAGACCTTGTAATCGTACGTCGCCACCCGCTCATCCCGACCCCACCACGGAAACATACCCCAAAGTCGCTTCTGTTCTTGCCGTGCAACTCGGATGTTGAGTGGCAACACTACGATATTGTCTTTCTGGAATAGGCGTTCCATATCACTTCGTGGTATTCTAAAGATGGCGTTGATCGGGGCCTTTCGTTCTGGCGGAGCGAGCGGCTGTCCATTGAGCGTGACAGTGAAAGCTGTTTGCACACCCGCCGGATCGCTTCCGAAGTCTAGACCAACAAGGTCAAAGTAAAAGGAAGTCGGATCGTTTTGTACGAAGACGCCGCCATTCAGCCTTCGAACGCCCACCGTTCGACTCGGAAGCGCGTTCTGCAAATCCAATGAAACCAAATCGACCAATCCAACTACGGAGGATTCGAGCTCTCTTTGGCTCATTTCCCATCTTTCAAGATGAATGAGAGCGGCTTTTAGTTCCTTTGATGCAGAATTTACTTGCTTGTCCAGCTCATTTCCGAACTCAGCACGAGCCGTCCCAATCAACACCTTCATTTCATTGCTAGCTTGAATCGTCAACAAGCTACCTGCCGTGTGACCTTTATCGAGCAGACCATTTGAAAGAGCTTCGAGATCGCGCAAAAAATCCTTCACGGTCTTATTGATCATTTCGTCCAGCCGTTTGGTAGCATCCTCTATCGACTTGCCTCCTATGAGACCCAGCAAGTCAGCATGTCCGGGAGTTATTAGAGCAAAATTTAAAAGAAGAGATATGAGGACGAGGATCGACGATGTTTTCGCGAACTTGCTCAAAGGACCCTCCATTCGTCGCTAAAGTTTCGGGCCATGACCAACAATTCTAGCATCCTCAATACGGCTAGAAACCCGCAAGAGGGTAAATTTTTCAGCCGAGGCGCTAATGCGGCCATGTTGGGATAATGGTAGGTGGAGAGGCGCAATCTCCTGAACTGCCGCCGCCCCCCGGCGGTTGTTCGGGGTAGAGCGGAAATGGCGGTCCGGCCTTTGCCCACGCTCAGCTTGGCGACAGCTAACCCCGCGCCCGTCGCAACGCGGCTTCCAGCCGCGCCGACACCAATCTTTTTCACCAGGGTGCAGCGAAGCAGAGCGAGGATCGCGACGTTATCGCAGCGACGATGGCGGCGCCGGGTGTTGTTTTAAAGCGTCCCGTCGGCTCCCGCGGAGCGTTCAAGAAGCACGCGGAGCTGCCGATCGATCTTGCCGGCGACGGCAGATCGAAAAGGGCTGGCCGCAAATCGGCAAGTCGAAAGCCGCAGAAACATCCGAAGCGAACCGAAGACGAGGCAGCCGACCGGAAGGCCGCACTCGCTTTCGAGAGAGAGCAGAAGCGCCGCGAGCGCGAACGCGCAAAGGAAGAGGCTGCCCAGCGGAAGGAGCGTGAGCGACGGCAACAGGCCGTCGACAACGCGCAAAACGCCTTGGATGCTGCACGCCGGAAGCAGAAGAGAACGCTGCCGACCTTCAGGCTGAGCTCGAGCTTGTCGAGGAAAAAGCGCAGGCCGAAGCAACGCATTGGGAAAAGGAGACACCCCCCAGGCCTCCAGAGCCGCCTTCATCGACGGCGCCGCTACGGCCAGATCGAAGAAGCCGAGCGAAGTCTGGTACGTCTTCAGCTTCCTCGCCATTCGAGTGCGCTAGCCGATCAGACCACGATGTGGTCGAAATCTGTCGCAACCCGGCTGTTCCGGAACGTCTTTGTCGCCTCAGCCAGTATTTCCTCGTCGTGGTAGCGGCCGGAAATGTGGGTCAAGATGAGCAACCTGACGTCGCTGTTGGCCGCGAGGGCAGCCGCTTCCGCCGCGGTGATGTGTCCGTATCGACATGACCGCCTGAGCAAGCTCGTAATGTGCAACCTCTATTCGATCACCACCAATCAGGAAGCGATCCGCGCGTTGTTTCGCGTCGTCAACCGGTATGTTGGCAACCTGCGACCGATGCCGGGCGTCTTCCCCGACTACCCGGCGCCTGTGGTGCGTGACGGCGGCAATGGCCGCGAGCTGGTTTTGATGCGTTGGGGCATGCCCCACCACCGCGCACTGGCGGCCCGCCGGTGACGAACATCCGCAACACCAGCTCGCCGCACTGGCGCGGCTGGCTGAAGCCGGAGAACCGCTGCCTCGTCCCGTTCAACAGCTTTGCCGAGTACGCGCCGGGGCCGAACCCGGCGACGAAGAAAAAGGACGTCGTCTGGTTCGCTATCAACGAGGACCGTCCTCTCACAGCCTTCGCGGGGATCTGGACCGAGTTCCGGGGCGACCGCGGCACTAAATCAAAACCGATCCCCGGCCCCCACCTCGTCTATGGCTTCCTCACCACGGCGCCGAACGCGATTGTGGCACCGATCCATGAGAAGGCGATGCCGGTCATCCTGACGACAGATGAGGAGCGCGATGTCTGGCTGCGCGCGCCCTGGGAGGAAGCCAAGGCGCTGCAGCGGCCGTTGCCGGATAATGCGCTCAAGATTGTAATGCGCGGGGCGGATAAGGAAGATCGCGCGGCGGCATGAAATTCGTCAATGAACGAAAAGTGCCGGAACTGGGCGCGACTGGCCTAAATCAATTAGCATGTTGTCTGCACCATTCCGCCGACTTGCCTTGACTGGCATGTGATCGGCGGTGGCGGGGGGACATACTGCTGCCCCCTAAAAGCAAATGTTGGCATTTTCCCATCGGACGGACCGCATTGGTAGGTCATTGCATACCAAGTGACTGGTCCGGGCAATACGTCTGCCACGAGACCGCCCGAATGGCTGTCGCTATCGAGAACCAAATAGGGACCGCCACATGTCTGCGAAGCTTGTTGTAAGCAGCCGGCCGACGAGTAGCTGCATTTTGCGGTGTTGACCGGCTTCCCCGACGGGCCGTTAAATGAAGGACCAGCAGTCTGCATGCATCCTGATAAACCCACGGTCACAACAGCCAGCAAAAAATAGCGCAACATGTAGAAGCCCCCTCAAAGCCAGGCCGTGCCTTGCCCAACCGCCCGGCGGATGTTTCAAGCAACCCGAGCGCGATATCAAGCGAAATCTCCTCCTGCCAGCGACCACTATCGGTGCTTCGCTGGGGATGTCGGCACCCGATGCAAGAGGCAATGCCGCCTGGCGAGCCCATTCCGCTGGGGCGGCGTTGTGCGTTTCGGGACACATTCCCAAAAATGAGGATGAAACCGCAGAGTTAGATGAGCCCCCTAGGGAGGTCAACCGACACCGTTGGCTCCGCGCAGCAGCATCTGCAGAAGGATGTTCGGCGCAGCTTCTCTGACCAGGGCTAGGCGCTCCCAGGGGTCGTCCTTCAGGAATCGCATGGCAACGTCGAAGGTTGCGCCTCCCCAACATTCCAACGAAAACAGATCCGGAAGCCCGTTGCCGTAGGCCGGAGCGATGCGCGCAATGTCATAGGTTCGCATGCGAGTTGCCAGCAAGGATTGGTGCGCGTCACGCATCGTCGTATCGGTAATCAGGACGGAACTTTGCGCGCGCACCCAACTCGCGAAGCGAAGAGGACCAAGTTCTTCGAGTCTCTGCCGCGTACCGGGCTTCAATGGTGCTTCAGAGAATGGAACCATCGGTGGGGCAAGGCTCGCATTGGGGCGGGCGCGTTTCCGCGTCTCTGGATGTCCGTTGACCGTAACGTCAGCAAGATAGTGGAGAAGTTTCGTTGCGCGGTCTCTTCGTTTCACCTGAGTCAGAAGCTCTGGGGTATCGTCGATGAAGCGCGTCGTGTAGGTCAGATCCGCAAACTTGGGGTGACGAACGATTGCTTCCAGGAAGGTCAAGTTTGTCGCTACCCCACGAACGCGGAATTCGCGCAGCGCACGATCCATCCGCGCGATGACCTCTTTCGGCGAAGGAGCCCAGGCGGTGACTTTCTCGAGCAGGGGATCGTAATAGCGAGTGATAACTGCCCCGGGATATGCTGTGCCCCCGTCCAGTCGGATGCCGAAGCCGGCCGCCGTTCGGTAACCCGTGATCCGGCCATAGTCCGGGATGAAATTCAGCTCGGGATCTTCGGTGGTAATCCTACATTGCAGTGCGTGACCGTTTAGGCGGATCACGCTCTGAGGCGGCACGCCAGATGCTTCACTGCCGATCGGGTGCCCTTCCAGAATTCGGATCTGCGCCTTGACGATATCAATGCCGGTAACAAGCTCGGTAACTGTATGTTCAACCTGGATGCGCGGATTGGCCTCGTGAGACCGTAGCGCCTTCCAAAGCAATTGCGGTTCCTTGGCGGTACAATGAGCGTTGGTGAGCGGCGGCTGTCGAAGAATGCTACGGAACTGTCTCGGTCCGCTGGAAAGACGCTGGCCGACTGGATCGCCAGCTCGCGGTATCCGATCCACAGTCGACTTCCACCGGAACGCGAACTTGCATCGATGCTCGGCTTGTCGCGCGGCAAGCTGCGCGAGGCTCTGCGACAGCTGGAGAGCGAAGGTGTTATCTGGCGGCACGTTGGCATCGGAACCTATGTTGGCAGTCGGCCGGCGTCGATCCATTCGAGCCAGGAGGCGCTAAGCACGTCCACGACGTTGGCTGAAATTCTAGAGGCGCGCCTGTCGGTTGAGCCCATCGTGGCGCGCTTCGCAGCTGTGCGGGCTCAACCGGGAGAAGTCGTCATGATTGGGCGGTATTTCGCTTCGGGAGCGGCATCGGACAGTTGGGCCGATTGGGAGAATTGGGCGAGCTCTTCCATCGCGCTGTTGCCGAGGCCTCGGGAAACGGAATCTTGATCAACGCGATAGATCAGATCATTGGGATCAAGACCCATCCCCGCTGGTCGGTGAAGACATCGGTTGGGTTCGCTCCCAGCCTCGTGCAGCAGTACTCGCAGCAACACGAGGAGTTGCTTATCGCGATTAAAGCAGGTGACGCTGATGCTGCCGAAGCCGCGATGCGCCGGCATATCATGGCATTAGCCCTGACAATCGGCCCTGTCATTGCCAAGCGGCATTGATGAAGGGCCCAGCTAGACATCTCAGACGGCGTGCTACAAGTTTTTCGCTGTCAAAGGCAGCCTCAGCCGCGCACGGCCATGCTCAATGGTGTTGACCTGCAAATTCATAACTACGTGACGACTACCGACCAGCATGTCTTGATATATCCGAGCAATCGGATTGGTTTCGTATGCGCCCCGCGCACCCACAAGGTCCCAGATTGTGTGCGCGGCGCGACGTGCCAACTCACCTGCGTAGGCTGCATTGCACCGATAATTCGATCTCTCGAGCGTGCTCGGTACTTGTTTAAAATCGGCGAAGTGCATCATTTCTTCAGCATCTGCTCGCAGAAGAGCCTGAGCAGCCTGGAGTGACGCGGATATTTCTCCGACCGCCATCTGATGAGTTCCATAGCTCGACGTATCTTCGCCCGTCACCATTGAGCGCCGCTCGCGGCTTTGCGACAAGAACAACTCGTACATACTTTCTGCGATCCCGACGAGGCATGCGGCATGAGGCAGCCCGAATATCATGTGAACGGGCATCTTGAAGATTGGCGCCGCGCTAACCTCGCTTCCCGGGTTCGGTCCGCCCTTGAACACACTTAGAGGAACGCTCATCGCCTCTGACACAAAGAAGCTCTCCAATTCCACATCCTGGCTTCCCGAGCCCTTAAGGCCAACTGAGAACCAGGTGTCGACGATTTTGACATCGGCAGTGCGTACGAGAAAGTAGCGCTCTTCATCGGGAGAATTCTCGCTGCTGAACATTGCGGCGATGAGGCACCAGTCCGATCCCTGGACGCCGCTGACGAAGGGCCATCTTCCTGATAAAAGATAGCCGCCGTTTGCCGCAACGGCCCGACCAAGCATCGGAATGATTGTGCCGCTGACTAGCGCGTCGGGCGTGCGCCAGACCTCAGCCTGTGCCTCCAGTGGCCAGCGCGCGACCATGAAGTTGTGAAGAATGTATTGTGTCAGGCACCACGCGGTCGAAGGGCATCCGCTTGCTGTTGGAATCAGCACGTCTATCAAGGCGCTGATCCTGGCCTCAGCTCCTCCGAAACGTGCGGGTTGAAGTAGCCGTGGCAATCCGGAGGAGCGCAGCTCCGACTGTACTTCTTCCGTGAGGCCGCGCGCAGCGTTGACCTCATCAACACGCGCTCGAAACGCTGGAATCATATCTTGAGCGCGCCGGATGAGTTGCTCGGCGTTGAAAGGCTGTCCGTTGCTTCCCCAAGGATATATGACCGGCATGACTACACCGTCCGATTACTAAACCACAGGAATTGTGTCCGAGCACCCATTCTCGGGAGTTTGATGGTTGGAAGCATTTCCTGCGCCATGCCCAAACACACGACTGTTTAGGCTATGTGTAGTGTATCGCGCACGGAGGCGTCTGCGCCCCAGTTGAGCTGCGTCCCGAGCATTGTTCCCAACATGTCCAACAGCAACTTTCGGCGGCGCTCGGTAGGTAGGTCGGTCGGTGCGGCGGCGGCAGTAACGATCTGACCGAAGGCCGAGACGACAAAGTTTGCGGCAATATCCTCAGGCAGGTGATCGGTCTTAAAGTCACCTTGGTGGATCCCCTGCTTCACGATCTTGGCCACGCACTCTTGAAGCCAGCGCTGCAGACGCTGCAATTCGGCTTGGATCACCTGGTCGAACGGCAAGCGGCCATATAGGGCAATCCAGAAGTTGTGGTTAGGCAAATCATACGCCTCCGGCCTCGTCATGAGATCGACGACAGCGGCGAGCCGGAGCTTTACGTTGGAGTTTTTACGCTCCATCTGGCCGATCGTTCTGGAAAACCTCTGATTGGTATCGCTGATCGCATCGACGATGATTGCGCGCTTGCTTGAAAAGTAGTGCGTCACCACGCCGACCGAAACGTTTGCGACCTCACTTACCTCACGAATGGTCAGATCTCGCCAGCCCTGGTTAGACAGTATCGACACGGCTGCATCGATGACCTGCCTGCGGCGGACAACCTCCATTCCCAACTTCGGCATTTTGCTTCTCCACCAGCGCGGGAAAGCGCTGCGCTCTCAAATCCTACCGTAAATGGCCTTAAAGCAGAACCGCCGTTCCGGTCAATCCGCCGGAACCGGTCTTTTTTACAGAATACGCGTTCTAAATAACTTGCTTTTTCCAAAACACGCGTTCTATAACCGGGCAAAGAGGAGGAAACGAGCGATGAACGTGGCAGTCACAAGTCCCCAAAGCGCTGTGAGCGGTGCCGAATTGGTGGCGAAAGCGCGCGAACTTGTTCCATTCCTGCGCAAAAGCGCAGATGAGACGAACGCTATCCGGCGCCCGACGGAGGAAGTCAGACTTCGGCTAAAAGCCGCCGGCCTATCGCGCCTCTGGCAGCCTAAACGATACGGCGGAGCGGAAGCCCGCATGAGGGACGGTGTCGATCTCCTTTGCGAGGTGGGCCGAGGATGCGGGTCGACTGCCTGGATCGTCGTTCAAAACGTCCTGCACAACCTGATGCTCGCCAACTGGTCAGAGAAAGCGCAGGATATCATTTGGGGCGAAACGCCTGACGCTCTTGTTAGCGGCATCCTCATTCCGGGCATCGGCAAGGCCACGAAGGTCGAGGGCGGCTACAAGCTCTCTGGTCGTTGGCCGTTCGTCAGCGGTGTCGAGATTGCCGAATGGGTGATTTTCACCGGCGACTACAAGAAGGAAAACGGCGAAGAGGAAGAACTCCATTTCGTTGTGCCGAAGCGCCAGGTCACCGTTCATGATACTTGGTACACGATCGGACTACGCGGCTCGTCAAGCCACGATGTTTCTATCTCCGACCTGTTCGTCCCCGAATACATGTCGGTCTCGATGGATGATCTCAAGGGCGAAGGACGGAGCCCCGGATCGAAGATAAACACCGGCGCACAATACAGGATCCCTCCGTACTCGATTTTCGGCTGTTACATCGGAAGCGCCGCGCTTGGGATCGCCGAAGCGGCTGTCGAATACTACGTGGCGAACGCGCGCAAGCGAGCAGCCACCGTGTCCGGGGCCGGCATTTCGAGCTACACGACACAACAAGTCAAAGTCGCGGAAGCGCAGTCTGCGGTCATCGCTGCCCGTCAGATCATGTACTCGGTCGTCGATGAGGCCGAGAGCCTCGCCAATCGCGTCGTGAAAACGACGGTGGAGGACAGGACGCGCTTCCGCGCGCTGGCTACCTATGCTGGCAAGCTTTCGTCGTCCGCGGTCAACCTCGTGCTGGAAGCGGGTGGTGGCGGCGTGATCTATGACCGAAATCCGATCGCGCGATGCGTGTCGGACACCGCGGTAGCCAATCGGCACATCACTCAAAACTGGGATGTCAACGCCTCGACTTACGGGCGCGTCCTTTTGGGACTTCCGTCTGAGAATCCGATGCTCGACGACTGACGAGGGCTATCGATATGTGGGCCGCAAACGAGGAGCGGTCAGTATTGGGTAGTGCGAGGCCTTAGCTAAATAGCTCGCAGTCGAACCAAAAGGGAGATCTAACATGCATGCCACCGTTCGAGCTCCAGCAGCTTTAGGCCTGCCGGCGCGTGAGGAAACGAAGGTAGTCTCAAGGGATGCCTTCTTGTCGGCGATGCGCAGAGCCGCGTCGCCGGTGTCGGTTATCACGACCAATCTCGGTGGCAAGCGAATGGCTTTGACCGTCAGTTCGTTCTTGTCCGTGTCTGCTGACCCTCCGCTGATATCCGTGTGCGTCAATCGATCCAGCAAGATGTGCGAAGCGATGGTCAAGAGCGGCTCCTTTGGAGTGCATGTCCTCTCCGATGATCAGGCGCACGTCGCCGATATGTTCGCCGGTCGCCCTCGATCCGGCGAAGCTTATGACTTCTCCTGTGTTGATTGGGTCCATCAAGGGGAAGCTCGCGAGCCGCTAATGGCTGGCGTCGCGATCGCCGCCGAATGCTCGGTCGTTTCGGTGACCGAGGCCGGCTCTCATAATCTCTTTATCAGCGAAGTTAGAAACCTAATAACAAACGAAAAACGTCCGCTTCTCTATTGGAATCGGCTGTACGGCTTTCCGGCCCACGCAGCGGATGTTCGCCACGAAAACTAAATACGGTGCCGCGCACTGATCGATGGGCGACCCACAGCCCGAAGCATCGAGCGGCATCTCCAAGTCATTTCGGAGTCAAGACTCCGGGATAGCCAAGTCCGGGATGATAACTAGCAACCGACTGACAACTAGGAGAAGGGATAGATGAAAAATCGCTGGCTGGCTCTGGTGTTCATATTCGTCGTGTTTCTGCAATTTCCGTTAAACTGGTTCGCGGTCGTTCCTGCCTTTGGTGGGATCGTCGGCGAAATGAAGATTACATTTGCCGAGGTCGGGGTAATCGTCGGCATGTTCATCGCCGGTTATGGCTTGGCGCATGTGCCCGGGGGCTGGCTCGCCGAAAAATACGGCATGCGGACCGCGATGATTGTCGGTGTTCTCGTCGAGACAGCCGGCGCTGCTTTGACGGCTTGGGCTCCCAATTATGAAATTCTTCTGGCCGCCCGCTTCCTCTGCGGCGTGGGTGGCTCGATCTTCGCTGGTACATCGTTCGGTCTGACGGCGGCATGGTTTCGCGGCAAGGAACTTGCTCTTGCGAACGGAATTCTTCAGGGAGGCGCGTTCACGATCGGTGCGGCAATCGGCCTGTTTGGCTTGGCCCCGGTGGTTGCGGCAGTCGGGTGGCGCAATGGAGTCATGATCGGCGCCGGCGTCGGATTGCTCACACTTGTGTTAGTCATCGCCTTCTTCACAGCGCCGCAGAGCGAAAGCGGCGACGTTCTTGAAGGCAATCACCTCAGCAAAGAATCGCTCCGTCGAGTGTTTGGCAACCCTGTTCTATGGATCATGGGAGCTGCGATCCTGGGCGCATACGGAAGCTATTTCAGCGCGGCACAGTTGCTACCATCGTACGCTGAGAAGAGCCTTCACGTCGACAGTTCCGCATCTGGCACCATTGGCCTCGTTCTGTTGCTGGCAGGCATTCCCGGTGGAATCATCGGTGGCTGGTTGACGGATCGCGTGCTTGGAGTTCTCGGCACGTTCCTGGCCGCGTGCATCGTCGAGGCGATCGCATTCTTGTTGATCCCGCATCTAGGATTGTTCGGGCTCGAAGTGGCCGCTGCGGCCATCGGCATCACCCTTATCGCGGCGTTCGTCCCGTGGGTGTCGATTCCTGGAGAGCCTGACAGCGGTTTCCACATCTCCGACGTGCCGACGGCTGTCGGACTCATGCTCTCCATCGCCGCGATCGGTGGGGCAGCCATTCCGCCACTGTTTAGCAAGATCGCCGGTGTCTGGGATTTCGATACAGCTTGGCGATTCCAAGGAGCGCTCACTCTAGGCTTTGCGCTGCTCGCGCTCCTGGCCAACCATCGGCGAACGGTGAACGTCACCGAAGCTCTTGTGGCTCGCAGCTGATCTGCGACGACGATCTTCGACCGAGGCTCGCAATCACGAACCGCCATCTGCGCCGGCTGCTTCGCGCTCAAGACCCGCGAAGCAGCCGGAGTAGACAAACTATCCGCAACGATAGGGACTTTCAATGTCTGAAAGCAGCTTCACTTACCGCTCGATCACTCGAGCGACCGCCTCTAAACTAATAGCTGAGACGATTGCAGCCTCGGAGCGTATTGGGTTCGAAGCCGTTGTCGCCGTGGTCGATGCTGCAGGAAATCTGAAAGCCCTTGAGCGCAGTGATCGAAGCTCGTATTTCGCGGTAAGTGCCGCGACCGACAAGGCCTACACCGCAGCCGCCTTCGGCTCACCGACTGACAAATGGGTCGATATCATCGAAGACCGCGATTCTTCGAACGTGTGCGTTCGTCCGCGCTTTGTAGCCGCAGCCGGCGGATTCTCCATTACGGAAGACGGGCAGATTATCGGCGGTCTCGGCGTTTCAGGAGGTACTTGGTCTCAAGACCAACAGGCCGCGGAGGGAACCCTTCGCACCATCGCCGAGTAAGCGCGCGACCACCTACGCAATGCGAGAAGTTCGTGCCGACCGGATTAGCGAGTCGCGTCCCGAAGTCGGCCTGTCGAAGCAAACGCCGGAAGGGCTTTGCCGTTCTAGATTGGTCGGCGGGCGGACCAGCCAATCTCGAGAGGATTATGCATGCTCAACGATCCAAAATGGGCGGCACAAAGTACGCTAAAAATTGACGGAGCGAAGCGTTCGTTTGGTGTCGGCCAGTTGGTCGGCAGAGGAGCGCCGGTGAGCCGCATGAGTCTCGATTTGCTGATGCATTTCGAAGTCCTCATGCGTGAGCGCCACGTCACACGGGCCGCCGTCGCCATCGGTATCGGGCAATCGGCGATGAGTTCGGCGCTGGGCAAACTACGTGACGCGTTCAAAGACCCGCTCCTCGTCAGAACCAATCGCGGTCTGGTGCCGACGGCAAGGGCGCTCGAACTCGAGCAATTGGTTCGGGAGATGCTGCGGATAGCAAATGAACTTCATTCGTCTCAGGTAAACAGTGTCGAGCCCAGGGACATGGAGGCCACGCTCAACTTAGCTGCCTTTGATGGCGCCATCCATGCCTTCTTGCCTCCGCTCATGGCGCATTTGCGGGCTGCGGCACCAAAGCTTCAGATACGTGTCGAGCAGGTGGACAATCGCCGCGTTGGCGAGATGCTCGAGAGCGGGGATTGCGACATATCGCTCGATATTATCTCTTCGCCTCCGCAGCAGTTGCGCTGCGTAAATCTTCTTCCTCAGCGCATCATGTGCATCGCCAGTCAAGGCCATCCAGAGATTAAGGGCGGTCTTACACTCGAGCAGTTCGTGAAATATCCGCATGTCCTGTGGGGTAGCCCGTCGGTGCCATTCCCAGTGATCGAATCTTATGTCGAGAGCGCCCTGCGTCGGGAAGGACTCGGACGCTCTCCTGGGGTTCGCGTGCCATCGGCAACAATGGCGGCATCGATCGTGGCCGAGACAGATATGATCGCGTGCATCTGCGATCATCTAGCGGACGAGGGAATGGAAATCCTGCCAATCCAGGTGCTTGCACCGCCGATACGATTGAACGAGGTCGACATCCGGATGTACTGGCATGAACGCACGCATCACGATCCGGTACGGAGTTATGTACGAAAATCACTTCAGTCGATCGCAAAGGGACTGCGGACCGAATTCGAAAAGCGCAGGATTGGAGCTGCCGGTATTCGCGGTCATCAATACTCGGAATTTCGGTCGCCGGTTAGTGCGATCTGACGCTATATGCGAACAATAAGCCTCAATGAGGGGCACGCATCCGCGGTTTTGTAAAAATGAGGCAAGTTGGCGATGAGCAAGGCGAAAGTAGCAATCATCGGCTCCGGCAATATCGGAACTGATCTGATGATAAAAGTAATGCGGTCGAGAGGACTCTTGGAGATGGGTGCACTCGTCGGCGTTGATCCGTCCTCCGATGGTCTCGCCCGAGCTAAGAGGCTAGACGTGCCAACGACGGCTGAGGGCCTGGAAGGCCTCCGTCGGATGCCCGACTACGCTGATATCCGTATTGTATTCGACGCGACCTCGGCGAGCGCGCACAAAATGCATGCGCCGATCCTCGAGGCCGATGGCAAGCTTGCCATCGATCTGACACCTGCTGCCGTCGGTCCGTTCGTCGTGCCGCCCGTCAATTTGGACCAGCATATTTCTCGACGGAATATGAATATGGTGACCTGCGGGGGCCAAGCTACGGTTCCTATCGTCGCGGCTCTGAGCCGCGTCGCGACAGTCCATTACGGTGAGATTGTGGCCTCAATCGCGTCGCGATCGGCGGGGCCTGGCACGCGAGCGAATATCGACGAGTTCACCGAAACGACGTCTCATGCGATCGAGGTCGTTGGTGGGGCGAAGCGCGGCAAGGCCATCATCATCCTCAATCCAGCGGAGCCCCCATTGATGATGCGAGACACGGTGTTCGTGCTCACGGAAGCTGGCCACGAAGAGGCAATGCGCCATTCAGTGCGTCGAATGGTCGATGAAGTAGGCACGTATGTGCCTGGATACAGGCTCAAGCAGGAGGTCCAATTCGATCTGGTTGCGGAGCAGGTCCTTTCACAGATGGGCGTCAAGGCCGCGGTGCCAATGTGCAAAGTCAGTGTTTTCCTCGAGGTCGAAGGAGCAGCCCACTATCTGCCGGCTTACTCAGGCAATCTGGACATCATGACTGCCGCGGCTTTGAGGACGGGCGAGCGGTTCGTTGAGATGCAAGAGGTGCGCGCATCATGACTAAGAAGCTGTATGTTCAGGACGTCACACTTCGCGACGGGATGCACGCAGTGCTCCATCAGTACGAGCTCAATTCGGTACGAGCCATTGCGAAAGCCTTGGATGACGCGGGTGTCGACGCAATCGAGATATCGCACGGCGACGGATTGGCCGGATCAAGCTTCTGCTATGGATTCGGACGTCACGCCGATGAGGACTGGGTATCCGAAGTGGCTTCGGTCATTGCGAAGGCTCGCTTGACGACGTTGCTCATTCCCGGCATTGGCACGATCCATGATCTCAAGCGAGCGCAAGCATGCGGAATTAAGTCGGTCCGCATTGCGACCATGTGTACGGAAGCCGATGTGTCGGCGCAACACATCGAGGTGGCGCGAGGCCTCGGTCTAGACGTAGCCGGTTTTCTCATGATGGCGCATATGGCAGATACCGACACGCTCGCCGCGCAAGCGAAGCTGATGGAAAACTATGGAGCGCATTGCGTCTATGTGACCGACTCAGCTGGCGTACTGACTATGGATAGCACGCGAGAGCGTGTGAGAGCTCTGCGCGAGGCGCTGAGGCCCGAGACCGAGGTTGGAATACACACTCATCACAATCTATCCCTGGGCGTTGCAAATGCGGTCGTCGCCGTCGAGGAAGGGGCTCATCGGGTCGACGCATCGCTCGCGGGCATGGGCGCAGGCGCGGGAAATGCTCCGCTGGAAGTCTTCGTCGCCGTCGCGACGCGGCTCGGCTTGGACCACAATTGCGATCTGTACAAGCTCATGGATGCGGCCGACGATCTCGTGCGGCCCCTGCAAGATCGACCGGTTCGGATTGATCGTGAGACGCTCGCGCTTGGATTCGCGGGGGTTTATTCGTCGTTTTTGCGGCATGCCGAAAGGGCCTCAGAAACCTATGGCGTGGATTCTCGCACGATCCTACTCGAGCTTGGGAAGCGCAAAATGGTCGGCGGCCAGGAAGACATGATTGTCGACGTCGCCCTAGATATTGCAACAAAACGTACCGCCGTAGAATAGCTACAGGTCGATCCGCGCCGACGCAAATTCGATGAAACGGGTTGCGGGGTCTCCATCATCGGTCCCCGATTCCGAGTCGTATCCAATCGCTAAAGGAAAGCTCCATGAATATCCGTCGCATCGAAGCAGGTCCTCGCCTAAGCCAGGCCGTGATCCATGACGGCAAGGTCTATCTCGCCGGTCAGGTGGGGGCGCCTGGCCAGAGCGTCGCCGAGCAGACCAAGGCGGTTCTGGCTTCAATCGATCGCTTGCTGAACGAAGCGGGCACGGACAAGTCGAAATTGCTCCAAGCAATCATTTGGCTTGCGGACATCGAGGATTTTTCTGAAATGAATGCCGTTTGGGACGAGTGGGTAGACGCGAAGAGCCCGCCTGCACGCGCCACTGGCGGCGCCACGCTCTCCTCGCCGGCATACAAGGTCGAAATCATAGTCACCGCAGCGGTGTAGCACCTGCCCAGCGCGGACCCACGATCGGACCAGAGGCTTCGCATGACAGCCTCGATCGTGCCTCGTTTCGGGCTTGGCGTGAAAGCGGTCGTAGAGCACGTTCGGAGAGGCAGTCGTGGATCAAGACGCAATCTACTATGCTGCTAGGCTATTGGTCGAAGCCGGGTCGAAGCAGCGCAGGCTTGATCGTCTGTCGATTGATTCAGCATCCGCTTCACAGTTCGACGCGATCGCCATCCAGAATGAGATCGTCGGCTCACCGGTGATCGGCTGACGGGGTCGAAGGTCACGTAATCCGCGGATTACGGATTATTTCATGCCATGCTCTTGGAATCCCGAGCGTTCCAGTGGCGCCGCCGTGTCAGCCGCGGATATGAACCGGCTGGGAATTGAAGCGGAAGTCGCGTTTCGGTTTGAACACAAGGTCATACCGCGAGAACGGCCCTACAATGAGTACGAAATCGAGGCGGCAATTACCGCGCTACCGGCCATAGAGACGCTTGATACGCGGCAGGTGGACTTCGAGGCAGTTCCTGTGCTCGACAAGGCGACGGACTTCCTGTCGAACGGCAGCTTCGTGGCCGGAACTCAAATTCGGGAATGGCGGGCGCTGGATCCAGAGGACATAAGGATTCGCGTAGCTGTTAAACGGGAGGGAGATGTTTAGGAAGCGTGTGGCCATCAACCGGCTCGGCGTTGAGACCTGCGGTCGAACTTGCAAACGAACTCCGAAAGTCAATTGGCATATCCGCTGGTTCGATTGTCACAACCCGAAGCTACACTGGAACGCTTTGGATTGACGGTCCAGCTTCGGTCGAGGTCGAACTCGATAAGCTGGGCGGAGTCGAATGCCTCTTTGAGCGATGAGGGGCAAGGTCGAGCCGCATGGAAAAAGCGGCTCGTGAAAACAGCGTCTAGCAAGGCGGCGATCACCGGAATGTCGGCCATGTCGGCGACGTCCGCGGTTAGTAAGTCGGGAGTGAGGTGAATGCCCCACACTTCGCATAAGGGAGGTCAATCGCGTCGGTTCTGACACCATAGGGTGAGACGATCTCGAGATTTGGGAGCGCACCCACGACGTCGGCAGTTACACCGACATCGCCTCGCATGGCGAGAGCGGGGACGCCCGGGGCGTGCGCGGCCAGAAACGAACCAAGATCTGCTGCCTCGTAGAGCTTGTACAGGTGGTAGTCTGCCTCGAGATGCGCCATCTCCTCGCTCGTGTACGGGCTCATGACGGGGAGCCTGTGCTTTGTCACGCCATGCGGCCTCGTGGTTCGGATGAAAGGCCAGCTGCTTTGCGCCGCCTAAATCAATGCACAATGAGTGAGAACTCATGTCAATCGCCCTGCCTCGATCGGGGGTATTGGCGTGCGTCAATATCGGCCGCTTCCTGCCTGAGACAATGCTTTCGCGACTGTCGGCAAGGCGATGGACTGACGGCGTTTTTTCATCTCGGCGCCGACAGCGGTTCTGTGGGAGCAACCGAAAAAGAAACATCCAAAAAGAGAAAGCCGAAGAAACACAATCTAAGATTGGTTTTGTGAACCAGGCGCGTGGCGGTAGTCGTCTGGACTGAGGCTACTAGGAGGATGATTGATGTCGAGCGAGATCGAAGGTGGGACTTATGTCGTGTTGGACCCGCGTTTCAAGACCTGTATATCGGACGAGCGGGTCGAGCGTCTGTGGACAGGGACCAACTTTAGCGAAGGCCCGGCGTGGTTTCCGGCGGGGCGCTATCTGGTTTGGTCCGACGTATTGCGCGGCAACAAGATGATGCGGTGGGACGAGACCGATGGGTCCGTTTCCGTCTTTCGCGAGCCCTCGAACTTCTCGAATGGAAACACAGTCGACTTGCAAGGGCGGCTGGTCACTTGCGAGCACTTGAGCCGAAGCGTGACTCGCACCGAGCACGACGGCAAGATCACGACGATCGCTTCCCATTTTCAAGGGAAGCGGTTCAACTCTCCCAACGATGTTGTCGTAAAATCGGACGGCTCGATCTGGTTCTCAGACCCTACTTACGGAATCGATTCCGACAACGAAGGTGCCAAAGCGTCGCCGGAGATCGACGGTTGTCACGTCTACCGTGTCGATCCAGGGACCGGCGTCGTCAAGCAGATGACTGTCGACATGGTCAGACCCAACGGATTGGCGTTTTCTCCCGACGAAAGTATCCTTTATATCGCGGATACGGGCGTGACGCATGTAAAGAACGGTCCGCAGCACATCCGCCGCTTCAGAGTCGGCGCAGAGGGAGCTTTGTCGGGTGGCGAAGTCTTCGCAGTCAGCAGCAACGGACTTTTTGACGGATTCCGAGTAGATGCTCAAGGCCGCATTTGGACGAGTGCAGGCGATGGTATTCACTGCATCGAGCCGGACGGCACGCTCATCGGCAAGATTCTCATTCCGGAGCCGGTGGGAAATCTCACCTTTGGCGGCCCGAAGCGAAACCGCCTGCTGATCTGCGCCACGACGTCGCTCTACGGAGTTCACGTTAACGCCACGGGCGCATCGCGTTAAGGCGGGTTTAGACGAGCGAGCCGCAAGGGCGGCTCGTTCCGTCGGCGCTCGTCAATATCGAGATCACGAAGTCGGCATCGGCGCATTCATGCCGCGTCTCTAATTCCACGAGAGCTTGAGCAGACCGCGCAAGATCAGTCTATCCACCCACAACCGAGGGGGCGTTGCAGACTAAACGTGCACCATCGATGGCGCAGGCTCTGAACGATCAAGCCCTAATGAACAGAAATTGGGAACTCGTCGGACGATGAAAGACAAAGCATCCAACATGCCGCCGCACGGTCAGCGACCCTTAAGGTCAGTGGCCTGGTTCGGCTCTGCGGACCGGAACGGCTTCATGCACCGTTCTTGGATGAAGAATCAGGGTACGCCTCAGCGCATGTTTGATGGCCGACCGGTCATCGGCATTTGCAATACGTGGTCTGAGTTGACTCCCTGCAATGCGCACTTTCGTCAAATTGCTGAAGCGGTAAAAAGGGGTGTCCTGGAGGCGGGAGGCTTTCCTGTCGAATTTCCTGTTATGTCACTCGGTGAGACGTTGTTGCGTCCAACCGCAATGCTTTTCCGCAATCTCGTCAGCATGGACGTGGAAGAGTCGATCCGAGCTAACCCGATCGACGGCGTGGTCCTTCTGTGTGGCTGTGACAAGACGACTCCCGCCCTTGTCATGGGAGCCGCCAGCTGCGACCTGCCAACGATCGTGGTCTCGGGGGGGGCCATGCTCAACGGGAAATTCCGCGGGCACGACATCGGCTCAGGTACGAATCTGTTTTCGATGAGCGAGGACGTGCGTGCCGGACGCCTAACGTCCAACGACCTCGTGGAGGCCGAGGCGTGTATGTCGCGCTCTTCGGGACACTGTATGACCATGGGCACCGCCTCTACGATGGCGAGCGTCGTCGAGGCGCTTGGCCTCAGTCTGCCACAGAATGCCGCAATCCCGGCGGTCGATAGTCGCCGCTACGAGTTGGCCCAGAATTCTGGCCGCCAAGTCGTCGAGTTGGTTCATAAGAACGTACGCATCTCCGATATCGTAGACCGTCGTTCGTTCCAAAACGCCGTTAAAGTCATCGCCGCCGTCGGCGGCTCTACGAACGCAGTCATTCATTTGCTCGCCATCGCGGGCCGAATGGAGATACCTCTGTCGCTCGAAGACTTCGACGCATGGGGCAAGAACGTGCCGCTGCTTGTCGACCTCATGCCGTCCGGTCGTTTTTTGATGGAAGACTTCTACTATGCCGGGGGACTGCCCGCGGTCATCCGCGAACTGGGCGAGATGCTTGAACTCACAGCAAAAACGGTGAACGGCAAGACGATTGGCGAAAATACTACGGATGCTCGTTGCTGGAATCGAGATGTCATCCGGACGCTCGAAGACCCTGTCCAAAAATCGGCGGGTATCGCAGTCCTAAAAGGCAACCTTGCCACCAACGGAGCAATCATCAAACCATCGGCCGCAGCGCAGCGCCTGCTGAGGCATCGAGGTCGCGCGGTCGTATTCGAGAGCCTTGAGGATATGCGCGCCAGAATCGATGATCCATCTCTCGAAGTAGATGCCGATTCCGTGCTTATCATGCGCAACGTGGGCTTGAAAGGGTTCCCAGGTATGCCGGAAGTTGGAAATATGCCGTTGCCGCGGAAGCTTCTGGAGAAGGGTGTTCGCGACATGGTAAGGATCTCCGATGCTCGGATGAGCGGTACGGCCTATGGCACGGTCATCCTCCACGTTTCTCCAGAGGCTGCGATCGGCGGTCCGCTGGCGCTCGTGCAAAACGGAGACATTGTGGAAATCGATGTAGAAGCAAGGCGCATTCATCTTGCTGTGAGTGACGGCGTGTTGGCGCAGCGTCGGGCCGCTCTAGCTGTTCCAGAGATCGCTCGATCGGGCGGCTATCAGCAGCTTTTCGTCGACTCGGTATTGCAGCCTGAGAAGGGCGCCGATTTCGACTTCCTTGTCGGTCGTAGAGGCGCGGGAGTATCGCAGAACGCTCATTAGCCGGTCCACGGCCACGTTGGGGGTTCTCGCATCTCAGGAGAAGTAAGCATGGGAAAAGTCGCCATCGTAACCGGAGCCGGCTCGGGCATCGGCCGCCTCGTGGCGCTAGGCCTTATCAGGCATGATTACGACGTCGTGTTGGCCGGTCGGGCCGGCGATCGCCTGATGCACACCTGTCTGGAGGGAGCGCGGTCCGAACATACGCTCGTTGTACCCACAGACGTTACCGATCCTCTGGCCGTGAGGCATCTTTTCGAGACGGTCGAGACCCATTTCAATCGGGTGGATCTGCTTTTTAACAATGCAGGAGCGTTTTCCGGAGGTAGTCCCGTGGACGAGGTATCTCCCGAGGATTGGCGCAAGATCATCGATGTGAATCTGAATGGTGCATTCTATTGCGCCCAAGCGGCATTCAAGGCGATGAAAAAGCAGCGTCCCTCCGGCGGTCGCATCATCAACAACGGCTCAATCTCCGCCCAAGTCCCCAGGCCGAATGCAGTTGCCTACAACACTTCGAAACATGCGATCACCGGTCTAACCAAGACAATTGCCCTGGAGGGACGCCCGTTCGGAATCGCTTGCGGACAAATCGATATCGGCAACGCGGCGACGTCAATGACGGCGAGCATGGCAACGGGCATGTTGCAGGCGGATGGCACTATGCGCCCGGAGCCGACGATGGACGCTGCGAATGTTGTCGAGGCCATCCTGTTCATGGCCGGACTCCCATTGGACGCAAACGTACCCTTCTTGACAGTTGCGGCTACGAAGATGCCATTCATCGGTCGTGGCTAGTTGCAGCTTGCGTTCGGCCCGTTTGGAATTCGGATGAGAGTGAGCTGTGCCGAGGGTAAGTCTCTTTACGGAGTGGGGTCGACGAGAATGAGCGACAGATTCATTCTCAAGGAGGGCACCGGTTGTCGCGTATGGTGTTCCTCTGAATATGCGCAATGGACGGCCTCTAGCCAACTTGCGCGTGCAACCGTCCGACCCGACGACTGAAACCAACTCTCGGCGGTAAGAGGACGCTGCCGCCGATGATATCCTGTTGCTTCTTTCTGCGTGATGGAAAACTAGGATTAGCGGTAGATGCTCGTTATCACACGTCAAATAAAAGCGGCTAGATCCCTTATAGGTTGGGAGCAGTACGATCTCGCGTTCAGATCAGGTGTGGCAATTTCGACGATCCGACGACTTGAGAATCTCGAAGGACTGATAGCGGCCAACGTAACGACAGTAGAGAAAATCAGGCGTGCATTCGAATGCGCGGGCGTAGAATTCGAAGGCGAACCGACACCCGGCGTCCGCCTGAAGGCTCGCTCGACGTAAGCGCTTTTTAGTCAACAGTACTGACAACGTTCGTTTACTCTCGACCCAAGTTAGTGTTGGCCTCGCTGTAACCTGCGCCGACGATCAATATCTTGGCTCAATAAGAGTTGCTTCGAATGGCCGCCGGCAAGAGTCGGTGATCAAGTGATCTGGCAGCAGCCTTATGGCGATCACTCCGGCTGAATTTACAGAGGCACGGCCTCGCTCTACCACGGCTCCACGCATTTACGGATAACGCGCGCGTCGCAAATTGGTTACTGCGATCAGGATTTTGTATCTGAGATACAAGAAATTGCGTTTCTGTATCGACCAAACAACAGATTGATTTTATTGGATAAATCCGATTTCAGGCAGTTGCTATCCGCTGCACCCCCTTTCAAAAAAGAGCGCGTAAAAAAGGGGAGCCAACATGCGGAATTTCAAACAAGCCATCGTCACCTTAGCGACGCTGTCGTTGTCAACATCGATTTCGAGCCTTGCTCATGCTGCCGACGCGGCTTTGCCGGCGAAAGCAAAACTGATCGCCGAAGTGCCGTTCTTCTCAGTTATCGATGATCGGCTGACCTACTCGTGGATGCCGAAAGGAACCGATCCCGGTGCGTTTACGGTCCGTCCCGACGGCTCCATCAATGGCAAGACCGCCATGAGCGTGTACTCCTTCACACATTTTGACGTGTGGGCTTACGGTACGAACTTCTTCCTCGCGTCGCTCTACAAATCGGACCACAACGATCCCGCGGGTCCCTGCGTAGCACCCGGGCTCACCGTAACGGGCGGTGCCGGAGGTTGTGCGGGGGCGACGGACATGTTTGCCATGATCCGTAGCACCTTCGGTTTCAACGAGATCTTCGATACCAAGGCTTTCACCTACGGTCCTCTGCGCAACGTTTCGTTAGAGGTAGGAGTCGAAGCCGAGTCCGAAAATACCTTTCTGGCACCAAATCATCGAGCCGTCGTCGCTGGTTTGCAGTTCGCCTTCGATCTTCCATACAGAGGATACTTCAATTTCGCGCCGCTGGTCCGAAAGGAATGGCATCATAACGCATTCATCCAGTGCGGCTTTGTGACCTTCAACGCCGGCGTGGATTGCACGCCCGATGGCAATAGGGACTTTAGTCCGCAGTGGGCGATAGAGACGAACTGGTACATGGATCTCGGCTTTTTGCCCGAGAACATGCAATATTTCTCGATTAGTGGGCGCGCGGCCTTGTATGGCCCGAAGGGTAATCAAAACGCGCCGCTCACCGGGACTGGCGTTGGCCGCTTCAGCACGGAAACGAAGACTGAATTCAACAGCGAACCCATTCGACTGACATTTGACGCCAGCAAAGCCGTTGCAGGTCCGAAGTATTCGCATTTCGTCGACGTATGGGTTGCCTATCGCTATTGGCAAAACAAACTGGGGCTCGATCACAATGCGTCCCCTGGCGTCTGCACTGTCGCGGCTACCGGGCAGAGCACGAACTCATGTACCGAGTCGACCGTTTATACTGGTATCACGATGAAGTTCTAAGGCCCTGTAGCTTGTATCTTTCTTGCGCATTCGCCTTGTCCTGGGCCGGCCAACCGTAGGACTTCCGTGCAAAACGCTCCGGCTCTTCAAATCGGATTGCTTCGACTGCTCGTGATCCGACTGTGGGATAGACCTTTGAAGAATCGGAGCGACGCGGCCTCCTGTTTTGATCGGAGCCTCGAAAAACTGGAGTTGGACGCTACCGCAACAATCCGCTGCGCGGGATGGTCGGCATCCGCTCCGGCGCGACGCGCCTCGATCGGCTCTATGGTTTCCTGACCGACAACAGCAAGGCGGGCGGCGTCCGCAAGGTTTGGCGGGAGCACCTCGGGATCGGCGAGGCCGAACTACGGCTGCTGGCGCGCACGCCCGCCTTCGGCGAGGCGACCGATACGTTCGACGGGCTTCGCGATCAGCTCGACCTGCTCTTGCCTACGTCGGCCTGTGCCACATTCCGGCCAATCGGAGCGCGTTTCCCTGCGACGACGTCGTCTTCCAATGGATGGCGCAGGGGAGACTCGAGTTCGATCGAGCGGGTTTCCGCGCGGCCTGCGCGCGGGAAGATCTGCTCGGACCGGCCCAGGGCGGCTCGGAGGACAGCGAGCATCCCACATGCTTGATGGCTTGGACGAGCGCAAGACAGTCGCGGGACGCTGGGCTTCGCTATTCGGGTCCCGACCGAGGCTCAAAGGGTGTCCGAGAGCGACTTCGCTGCGCCAAGATCGCACGGTTTTGCCGAGGAGGACATCCGGTGACATCGCTGCGATCTTGGCCTTCTTCGGCCGGTCGAACCGGCTTGCCAACGTGACAAGCATGCGTCCGAACGCCGAGTTCTGCTTAATATTACCGCGGTTCCGCGCACCGGCACTCGGTCAGGGCAGCGCTCATAGCGGCCAATCCGAAGACGGTGGCGGCAACCGCCAGCTTTCGGCCGTAGCTCAATTGGTGGGTTTTGGCCCAGAAAGCTCGAAAATGCCTTATTGTTCAATGGGGATTGACTGACACTCTCTCCGCCATTTGCACGATTTTGTACGCCAGGCTACGATCTTCTACGATCCTAAACAGCGCGGTTGAGCGGCTATCAGGCCGTGATCTCTTGGGTCATTCCCCCGCGATTGGCTTCCTGCCGCTGCTCGCGGATGCGGTCGGCGACAAGCTTGCTGTCAAACACCCTCCTGGAGGCCGGTCGCCGTGCTTTGCGCGGTCAAGCCGCCAGCAACAGCGCGGGAAGGTTCAGCGGGCAGAAGCCGAATTGGCGCCATTGGCCTATTCGCAGATGCAGGTCGTGGCCTAGGCTATTGAGGGCACGGGAAGTCTGGACGACGTCGCGCTCTCTCAGTTCACGCGACGCGCGGTGTTCTCGACAGTTATGGGCAGCATCACTTTCGGGTCGCGCGGCGAGTGGACGCATCCCCGCGTGTTGCAGGTGCAGTTCCAGAGTGTCGTTGGCAATAGTGTCGACCAGTTCAGAGAGGGCTCACGGCAAGTCGTCGTGGCTCCGCAGGAAATGGCGTCGGGAGTGTTGATCTATCCGTTCGCGAACGCTCGAGGGACCTAGGTCGCGCATATCGCATACCCACCTCGGCTCGACGCTCCACTCAGCCAGGCGTAGTGCCGACAACGTCCGGAGCTTTTCCGAAACACTCGATCAGCATTTCGGTGAGGATTCTTATCTTGCGAGCGGGATGCTGGCCTGGTGGCCGGACGACAAATACTCCCGCCGGACGTATCGGGTGCCGGGTCATGACCGGAACAAGCGCGCCAGAGGCCAGATGCTCATGGATCAGGCCCTCGGGGAGATAAGCGATGCCGAGTCCTGCTATGGCGGCAGTGACCAGAGCTGTGCCGTTGTCGGCTTTGAAGCGCCCCTGCGGTCGAACCGTGACGGTTTGTTCACCATCCATGAAATGCCAGCTTTCAGTGCCCTGCATGAGAGCCTGATGCGTGAGGAGTTCATCCGGTGTCTGAGGCGATCCGTGCGCTTTGATATACTCCGGACTCGCAACTAACTTCCCATAGATCGGTCCGACGCGCCTTGCGATCAGGTTAGAGTCTGGAAGGTGGCCAAGCCGTACCGCACAATCATAACCCTCTGCGATGAGATCTACGAAGCGATCAGTGTAGCAGGTGTGGATGCCAAGCTGAGGGTAACGTCGCGCCATTTCGGCGAACACCGGAGCAAGATGTGTCGGGCCAAAGGTAAGTGGTGCAGCAATCCGCAAGCGGCCGCGAAGATCACCTGCGGGCAGGATCGTTTCCTTGGCAACATCGATCTCGGCGCAGACTCTGGCGGCGTGATCTCGGAATGTGGAACCCGCCTCTGTGAGCACGGTGCCGCGAGTAGTTCGTGCGAGCAGCTGGACGCCGAGTTCTGCTTCAAGCCGAGCCAGCTGCCGACTAACGATCGACTTGGAGACCCCGAGCCGACGCGCGGCAGGTGTTACTCCGCCAGCGTCAGCGATCTCTACGAATGTTCGCAGTTCTTCAATGTCCAATTTTAGCGTTCCTGCTTTTGCGACACAGTGTGGCAAGGGCGAGCGCTACCGTATCGCAAATGGGAATGGCACTGTCCATGCAGACGTCGTCGCAGTCGGCGGATGTCTCCCACAAATCAGCCTCATCTAACGGCAGCAGAGGATATTCATGACCTTTCGCAACGGCCTTGCGTCGCTTCTTCGTCCCGAGGACTCGGTACTCGTTCTGATCGATCACCAGCCCTATCAGCTCACGAACTTGAACAGCCACGATCCGCAAGCTGTGGTCAACAACACGACCGCTCTGGCGAAGCTCGCAAAAGCCTTCAATGTTCCGACCATTCTCACCAGCGTGATCGCGGCGCGCGGTGGACTTCTCTTTAAGCAGATCACCGACGTGTTTCCGGGCCAGGAAGTCATCGATCGCACCTGGGTGAACACCTGGCAGGACGAGAATGTGGTGAACGTCGTCAAGGCGACCGGCCGCAAACAGCTGATCATCGCGGGCCTGTGGACCGAGGTCTGCGTCGCAATGCCTGTCATCCAGGCCGCCGGCGAAGGCTGGGACGTGACCGTGATCACCGACGCGTCGGGCGGGATTTCGAAGGAGTCTCACGAAGTTGCAATCCAGCGAATGATCGCGGCCGGCGCCAACGTGATGACCGTGATGGCGCTCGCTGGCGAATGGCAACGCGATTGGGCGCGCACCGAGCATGTCGAGGAGCTGACCGAGATTCTCATCCAGCACTTCGCCGGCAGCGGTATCGCTTATATGTGGGAACAGCAATTGCTCAATACTCCGGCACCAAGCGCCGCGAAGTGAATTGAAGGGGTGACGGGCGTCCGGACGATGCATTGCGAAGGGTGTCCGCTGGGCTAGCCTCGTCATCCCCTCTTTCCGGAAAACTGGGAACCGAACCGCTTTCAGCGGGCCTACCGCGACCTCGCTCGAATCGGGCAACGAAACTGATCCACTTTTAACCGCCTGTCACTGTTCATCCGCGGAGGACGTCGCGGCCGCGATCGGCCGAATGTTGTGTTTCAATCGACCCGCAAGGAAGGCTCAAAATGATGGCCGAACACTACCCGGTAGGACTGCAAATGGATGTGTCCTATCCGAATTTCAAAGTCAGCCTAACGTTGCGGTCCGCGACGCAATTGACGTTCGAAATCAAAGAGGGGCCTTTGGCCCGGACCGAAACCGTCGATATTCAGGTCGTGCCCATCGGCAACAGCATCTTTGCCGTCAGTTGGCAGGAGAGGGATGGAGCCACGGTCACCAACATCCAGGACTTCGACCGCTGCCAAGTCCTTTCATTCGCTGCGTTGCCGAGTGGTCAATTCATGCGAATGACAGGGCCTTTGGTTGTCACCCGGCCGCCCGACCGCGTCGCCGACGATCGGCCCCAGCGAAACAAGGCGCTGGTCCTCGATGCGATGACATCTCTATTCCAGCGTCGAGACGCAGCGTCTGTCGAGCGGCTCTATGCTCCAGTCTACATCCAGCACAATCCCGGCATCCCACAAGGCCGAGACGCCTTGAAGGCGCTCGTCGCTAATCTGTCGCGCGACACATACTACGAGCCTGGCCTGGTGGTCGCCGAAGGCAATTTCGTCGCGATCCACGGTCGAATCCGAGGTTGGGCAGACGTTCCGCAGGTCGTAGTCGATCTCTTCCGGATCGAAGGCGGTAAACTGGCCGAGCATTGGGACGTTCTGCAGAACGATGTGCCGGCAACCGCGGCGATCGGGGGCGCTTCGATGTTCGATCCTGACGAGGGATCTCGCCAAGCTTAATTGTTCGAAAGGCTTCCCATGGAAATCGGTATCGACAGCTTCGCGGCCATGCTTCCCGATCCGGCGACGGGCAAGCTTCCATCCGGCACCGATCGCATGGCAGACCTCATCGCGGAGGTCGAAGTCGCCGACCGGGCCGGACTCGATGTATTCGGTGTCGGCGAGCACCATCGCGCAGAGTTCCTGGATTCCGCTCCCGCGATCATCTTGGCCGCGGCGGCAGCGCGCACCCGTCAGATACGCTTGACGAGCGCCGTGACCGTCTTGAGCGCGGCCGACCCGGTGCGCGTGTTCCAGGAGTTCGCAACACTCGATTTGATCGCCGGCGGCCGGGCGGAGATCGTCGTCGGTCGCGGTTCGTTCGGTGAAGCCTTTCCGCTGTTTGGTCTCGACACCATGGCGTATGACGAGCTCTTCGCCGAGAAACTCGATCTATTTCTTAAGCTCCGCGAATCGACCAACATCACCTGGAAGGGGCGCTTCCGGCCCGCGCTCCATGGCCAAAGCATTTTCCCTCGCCCGCATCAGTCGCAACTTCCGCTCTGGATCGGCGTCGGCGGCACGCCGCAATCCTTCGCGCGAGCCGGCGAGCTTGGCCTTCCGTTGATGATCGCGATCATAGGCGGCAGCTTCGAACGTTTCCGTCCTCTCGTCGATCTCTATCGCGAAGCCGGCGAGCGCGCCGGGCATGACTCCGAAAAGCTCGCGGTAGGCGTTCATGCAATGGGCTTTGTCGGGGAAACCGACGCGGCAGCCGGCGATGCCTTCTTCCCCGGCTGGGCGCATTTGACGACGAAGATCGGTCGTGAACGCGGCTGGTCGGCGCCGACACGCCGGCAGTTCGAAGAAATGGCCGGTCCGGAGGGCGCGTTTCTGATTGGTAGTCCCGGAACGGTCGCAGCCAAGATGCTCCACGCCAGCGAGGCGCTCGGCGGTGTCTCGCGCATCACGTTTCAAATGAGCACCGCTTCGCTCGAAACCGCCGCGATGAAGCGCTCGATCGAGCTCCTAGGCACTGAAGTCGCGCCGATTGTCCGGGCGGCGGCGCGCGCAAATCCGTGAGGAGTGTTTCGTCTCTGGAAGGAAACACCTGATGGTATCCACTTCTCCAAGATTCGGCCGTTCGGTCGTAGTCCCGGGCGCTGGCGCCGGCCTTGGCCGCGACATCGCGCTCGGGCTCGCCGCCAAGGGCTATATCGTCTTCGGCACAGCGATGTCCGCGGCGGAGGCCCTAGATCTCAGGGACGCTTCCGGCGGACGTGTCAGCCTGACTGTCTGCGACGTCACAAAGGCGATGGGCGTGGAGGCCTGGGCGTCCGGTGTGACTGAAGCACTTGGCGCTGCCGGGCTCAACCTCCTGATCAATAATGCCGACGTCCTCACTCAAGGTCCGATCGAGATCCTTCTGCTCGACGCCATCCGTCACGAGTTTGAAGTCAACGTATTCGGTGCCCTTTCGGTGATCAACGCATTCTTGCCGGCCTTACGGAAGGCGCGCGGCCGTATCGTGCAGGTCAACACATGGATGGCGAGCTTGCCGTTACCGTTCAGCGGGCCGTCGGCAGCTTCGCATGCGGCGATCGAGGTATTTTCGGCTGTCTATCGCGCCGAACTGAAATCCTTCGGTATTGAGGTCGTGGTGGTGACCGCCGGCAACATGAAGACGGGTGGTTCAGCGAAGACGTCGGCCTTGGCGGGGATCGCAAACGGGATGACGTCGGGTCAACGCAAACTCTACGGCAAGACGTTAGGCACCTTCGCGAAGGGGCTGAGCAGTATCCAGGCGGCCAGCTTCGACTCGGCCGCTACCGCTGCACAGGTAATCGAAATCGCCGAGCAGCATCCCGCGCCGAGCCGCGCGGTGGTCGGCGCCGACGCCGAGGAGATGCTCCGAGCCACCCACGAAAGCCCGACGCCGGGGGGCATGCACTCCGCCTGACGCTTGTCGGCCTGAGCTGATCATCATCTCCATCACAAAAGGGAACGGATGAAATGGCGATACTAGCAACGCAGGATGGTACACGGATCTTCTACAAGGACTGGGGTCCGAGAGAAGCCAAGCCCGTTATGTTCCATCACGGCTGGCCATTGAGCGCAGACGATTGGGACATTCAGATGCTGTTCTTCCTAAGCAAGGGCTATCGCGTCATTGCGCATGACCGACGCGGGCACGGTCGCTCCGACCAGACCGATACTGGGAATGAGATGGATACCTACGCTGCCGATGTCGCGGCGTTGGTCCGGGAACTTGATCTGAAAGACGCGGTCCACGTTGGACACTCGACCGGCGGTGGGGAGGTGATCCGCTATGTCGCCCGCAGCGAACCCGGCCGCGTGTCGAAGGCGGTGCTGATCGGTGCGGTGCCGCCGATCATGCTGGCGACACCGCGATATCCTGGTGGCTTGCCGATGGAGGTGTTCGACGGATTTCGCGAGGCGCTCGCTCGCAACCGTGCGCAATTCTTCCTCGATGTCCCTGCCGGACCATTCTACGGCTTCAACCGCGATGGCGCCGACGTAAGCGAGGGGCTGATCCGCAATTGGTGGCGGCAGGGGATGATGGGCGGCGCCAAGGCCCACTACGATTGCATCACCGCCTTTTCGGAGACGGACTTCACCGAGGACCTCCGGACCGTTTGCTTGCCAGTGCTGCTGATGCATGGCGAGGATGATCAGGTGGTGCCGATCGACGCGTCGGCGCGCAGAGCAATCGACCTGCTGCCGAACGGGACGCTGAAGACCTATCCAAGCCTGTCACATGGGCTGTTCGCTACGCATCCCGATCTCATCAACGCCGATCTGCTGGCGTTCATCGAGGGCCAGGTCGGAGCATGAGTGCAGTTAGGGACAATCCAACCGAACATCGTTTCGAACTTCCGACTGATGACAGCAGCGAAATCGCGGCGGTATACTATCGCATCGAATGTGGCCAGCTCGTCCTCACCCATACCGAGGTCCCACAGCAACTCTCTGGGCGGGGAGTTGGCTCGCGGCTAGCACGCGGCGTCTTCGATGCGATCCGCGTGAGTGGTCGCAAGGTAGTCCTGCGCTGCCCCTTCATGGCGGCCTACTACGCGCACCATCCCGAATATTCCGACATCGTCGATAACCCGAACCGATTAGGAGAGATGACATGATTGAAATGGTCATAGAACAGCGACGTCGCGACCTCGGCGGCGGCTTCGAAGTCGGCCGCGTGCTTCCGATCGCCAAGCGTCGAATGGTCGGTCCCTTCGTCTTCTTCGATCATATGGGACCGCTCGATCTCGCGCTCGGTGTCGATCGTAGCCTCGACGTCCGCCCACACCCCCACATCGGACTCTCGACCGTCACCTATTTGTTTGCGGGCGAAGTGATGCACCGCGACAGCCTCGGCTACGAGCAAGCGATCCGTCCGCAAGAGGTTAACTGGATGACCGCAGGTCGAGGCATTACCCACAGTGAGCGGCTCGAGCGGGCGAGACTGCAAGGTGATCATTTGCACGGCGTCCAGGCCTGGGTCGCGCTACCGATCGAACATGAAGAGACCGCGCCTTCCTTTCTCAACTATTCCGGAAGCGACCTTCCCCAATGGGACGAAGCAGGCGTGGTAGGCCAACTTATCGCCGGCAGCGCCTATGGTCTGACGGCGAGTGCCACGACGCATTCGCCGCTGTTTTACGCTCATCTCAATATGGCGAGCGGCGCGACCGCCGAGATACCGGGCGGGCACAGAGAGCGCGCCCTGTACATCGCTACAGGGGCGGTGGAGCTGGATGGCAAGCGCTACGAGGCAGGCAAGATGCTGGTGCTGGCTTCCATCGCCTCCCGCGTGCTCGCCCTGGAGCAGTCTTCAGTGATGGTCTTGGGGGGAGAACCCGTCGGCGAACGGTATATCTACTGGAATTTCGTATCATCCTCGAAGGATCGCCTCGCGCAGGCGGCCTCGGATTGGAAGGCGGGAAGAATGAAGCTTCCCGACGCCGACAATGTGGAGTTCATTCCGCTGCCGGACGGGCCGATGCCGACCTTCCGATGAGGCGTGGGTAGCGCGTACGAGCTGCGAACACCGATCGCTATTTTGAAGATGAAGATCGACGCCGGGAACGATAAGGGCATACGGTCGCGTTTGCCGGACATGTCACGGCTTGCAATCCTCTCCGAGCAGTTGCTCGATCTTCATCGATTGGACAATGGCGCGCCGAGCGACCGGATCGACCTCCGGGTCCTCGCGCGCAGCGTCGCTGCCGTCCTAGCGCTTGGTATTCCGGCGGAGGAACACGAGCGGGTGCTTGAACCCTTTCATCGGCTGCGGCGGCGCTTGTCTGGTGCTGGCCTCGGTCTCAGCCTGGTCAAGCAAGTCGCAGATCATCATCGCGGTCGCATCACCACTGCCACGGCGCCCAGCGGAGGGGCGATCTACCGATGGAATTTATCGCGGTTCAGTAGCGCGACCGAGCCAAAGTTGACGCAATGTTGTCCTGCGAATCTAACCCGATAGAGCGAGATGCCCATGCACCGTCTTGTCTTACTTGAGGGGGATTATGGTCAAAGATCGATGGAAAAGACCTGGCTTGCTAGAAACATTGATTGGACTCGTGGCATATGCGGCGCTTCTTTTTGCGTTCGCCTTGCTACTGGGACTTCTTCCCCGAGGCGATCCTGTCCTCCTGGGGGTTGTCGGCTCGACCGCGGGAGGTTTTGTCGGGGTCGGCGCTTTCTCTGCAGCATTCGGCCTGCGCATACGCGCCCTGCGCCCGTTCGGGTTCAAGCCGGTATCATCCCGATGGCTCGTGACCGCAGTTGGGGCGGGGATCGTCGGCTACGGTCTCAACCTGATCATACAGTTCACTTATCTGACGTGGTTCGGAAGGAGTGACCCTCAAGGCATACTGCATGCCGCCGCCCGGGGCGGCCCGCTTCCGTTTCTCCTATCATTCCTGGGCGGCGCCATTTTCACGCCCTTCGGCGAGGAAATCCTGTTCAGGGGCGTCGTTGCGAATGCGCTTAACCGCTACGGTGCGTTTGCCGGCGTCGTTCTCAGCTCAATTATATTCGGCCTAGCGCACGGCGTGAGCGTGATACTGCCCGTCGCGATCACGGTCGGTGTTCTTTCCGCGATTCTCTTTCGTGCAACAGGTTCGCTTTGGCCCAGTGTCGTCCTGCACAGCGTCTATAACGGAGCCAATAGCTTCGCCTCGGCGTTGGGCTTCGCACCTATGCAGTAGATCGCCATAAAATGCAGTCCGATCTGCTGAACGACCGCCAGATAGGCGCGATGGCGAAGGTCTTCAGGCGGCGGAGGATGCTTTCCGTCGCAACTGTCCCGCGCCCGTCACTGCTGGTCTTGCTCATCCGGATCCAGTCGCGCCTAGAACAGCCTGCGCCGGTTGTCATAAGACAGCCCTTTACTACTTGGGTGGGTAGGGCTCGATGTCCGCAGACCAATAGTGCCTGGCGATGTTCTGACTGTTTCGGATGACGTGGTAGGCAATATCCGGATCGCCTCCTTCAAAAGTGTCCGGATCTGCACCGCACATCAGGCAATACATTCGCTGATGAACGACGCCTGCAAAATATTCCAGCACCGGCGTGGCGTCTTCCTGATCGATTGCTCGCATGTCTTCGGTAGCCTGTTTGACCGCCTCTTCCAAAGCCAGAGAGACCGCAGCAGCCAGCGCCATGTCCGCACGTTTGATGACGTCGACGGCCTTTCTTTCAGCCGACGTAAGAACAGGGCAACTTTTTGTCACGACTAACCTCCGCGAACTTTGATGGTTTTGGTTGTGCAGCCATTGCGCCTGGTAGGCATGAGCGTCCAAGACTTGTTGCGCCATGCCATGCCTTTTTTCGGGCGACAGTCGCGCCGAAATGCGAGTTGGCTGTACGACTTCACGATCGACGAGGTCAAGCAATCTGCGGCGCGGCTCCTGGCCGCGTTCGCACAAATATCGAAGGAAGACGTCGAACACACACATACACACAAAAAAATGCTGCGAATGATGTATCAGCGCGTAATCGACTTCAAGAACTCAAATCCCCCACAGTTTCGATACGTTCGGGCCGGCGGCGAGTTCGGCCGGCACCGTATCCGTCGACCGAGCAGTGGAGAAACGCCTCTCCAATGCGCAGCGTAATCAAAGTCTTCCGTAAGGCCGGTTGTGGAGCGGGACAACGAAGTCGTTGTGCCGGCCGCTACATCATGGCATCGGAGCAGCACAGCAATTGGCCTGAGTGTCTTTCAGAACTTGAATCTCACGTAGGCGGAGCCATATTGGACGTCGCGACCGGGTATCGCGCTCGCGGTCAGGAACGGTCCAACGAAAAAGTAGGCATAGGCCAGCGAAACGTCTACGTGCCGGGTGGCTCGCCAAACGATCGACGCCGAAAGCTGGTCTCCGATGTAGCGCTCGCGGCTCTCCTGTCCCGTCCGAAGCAAATTGCCGGCTAACCCGTAGACGCCGTCGTGTAGACTATTTCTCCAGAACAGGTCGTAGTCAATTCCCAGCTGAATTGAATCCGATAGATTGGCCTTGAACGTGGCGCCCAGCGCCAACAGATTGGGAGCGCCGTTCAAGCCGATTGCAGCTTGACCGAAGTAGATTCCTGTGGGGAATAGAGCGCTAAATGTTCCGAATGTACCACTTGCCGGGCCGCCGTCACCGCTCGTCGCCGCCGCTTTCAGACTCACGCGGGGCACGAAAGGTATGGACTTGAAGGTGTAGCCCGTTTCTGTGGCGAAAGAATAGGCGCTTAACGGAAGACTCGCAAAACTGCCGGCCTGATATGTCAATTCCCAATCGTAATCCCAATTTCCCTTCGACCCGAAAGCCCGCGCGCCGAATGTATGACGCTGCTGGTCTCCCGTGCCGCGATCGAAGGTAGCTTGGCGATTGTTGATGCCCAGATAATACAGATCGAGGCCGCCACCCATCGAAGAGACCGCCTTGGTCGCGTAGAGGCCCCAAAACGTCGTGCGCGTGTCCGACGGATCGTCGAACACAGACGGTCGGTTCAGTACCGGTTGGGTGACGAGCGCGGTTGCGTGCCAACCGCCGACATCCAAGACAGCCGAGACTCCATCGAATGCCCGCCGGACGTTCGGTCCATCGCGCACGTCCACGAATCTACCAGAGCCGAATCGAAACTCCTGCCGCCCAAGGCGGACCGAAATATCCGCGCTCGAGAAGGCCGGTACGTCGAACTGGGCAAACGCCTGTTCCAACCACAGTTGAGCCTCATCCACCGGGCGGGGCCCGCCGTTGCGTCCAACTAATGTCGCGCTGGAAAGTTGCCCGAAGAGCCGGATCCCGTCCCCTAGATGCCAATCCGAGTAGGTTGAAATGCGCTGAAGGAGGTAACCGTCGCGGTCTTGTGGTCCCACCCCCCAATTGGCGTTCCTAAATCCCTCGTACCACTCCCGAACTTCACCGCCCAAGGTTAGATACTGATCTTTTTCAGGACTCAAAGAAATGAACTTGATGGGGTCTATGAAATCGCGTTTGCACCCGGGATCACGAAGATAGCTGTAGTCTTCATCCTGACGCAGCAGCGCATAGGGTGGCGGCGAGGGGCAGATCGAATCCGCCCATGCGCTAGAGGAGGCCATGCTCAGGGCAAACATCCAAACCCACTTCGACGGGGTCCGTGGTACTTTCTGAGTTCTCGGGCTTCCGGCGTAGCTGGCGCCGCTAGGCTTTCCGCGGGTCACTACGCGAAGCTCGCCAGTGGTTACGAGCCGGATATCGCGCCGCGAACCAGCTCCGATCAGCGGCTCCTCATTGCGGGCGCATATCGAAGCAGCCGGTCCCCTAGCTGAAAAGATCGCCCGCTTCACCTTCGGGCACCGCGGCATCGAGATCGCATTGTCCGCCTTTCCCAATCTCGATGAGATCAGGCGATCCCGAATCGACTCGGCTCTTCCGGGAGCGCCCACCATGACGCTCGCCTGCTTGCCACATATCGCTTTGGGACCCAACGCGGTAGTCGCACGACTTGATCCTCTGTGTCGTGCAAAGTGGAACGCAGATTTCGCCTTTTCCGACTGGGACAGACTTAGAAGTGCGTTATGTTCGCGAGGCCAGGTTGAGACACCATTGCCCACTAGACGAGACACAACAGGCAAAAGCTCTCGCTGGCTCCTCTTGGATCAGGCCGAGCCTGTCCCAGTCTCAATGATTGCTCAATCAAGCCTGTTGATGGGCAAGTCCAGACAAGGAAGACATGTCCTCCATCACTCGCTTCGAGATCGTGCTCTTGCTCATCGCTATGATCGTTGTTCTCGAAAAGCTCGCGCAGCGGCTTGAGCTTCCTCGTGCCGCGGCGCTTATCGTCGGTGGGATCGGTCTTGCCATGATCCCGGGAACTCCAAACATCGAACTCGATCCCGATCTAGTCATGGTGCTTTTCCTGCCGCCGTTGTTGATGGCCAGCGCATGGTTCACCGCCTGGCGGGATTTCCGCGCGGACATAAGAATCATAATGCAACTTGCCGTGGGAGCCGTTGTTTTTACGACGCTGGTCGTCGGAGTGGTGGCGCACATGGTGCAACCGACCCTTCCTTGGGGAGCCTGCTTCGCTCTAGGCGCGATAGTCTCGCCGCCAGACGCCGTAGCGGCTAAGGCGATACTTCAGAAACTGCCTTTGCCGCAGCGAGTCATCGTGCTGTTGGAGGGAGAAAGCCTAGTGAACGACGCGTCCGGGCTGGTTCTTTTTCGGCTCGCGGTCGCCGCAACGCTAACAGGCACATTCAGCCCAACCCATGCTGTGCTTCAGTTTTCCTGGCTCGCAGCCGGCGGAGTGGCGTTGGGGGTTGCTTTCGCCAACGTATCAATTTTCGTCCTCAAGCGGATCGACGATGCAGACCTCTCCGTCGTCTGGGGATTCCTGACCGCGTGGATCTCGTATATCGCGGCGGAGAAGATCGGCGTTTCCGGAGTGCTGTCCACGGTCTCGTGCGGCATGGTTATGGGGTGGCGTCAGCACGATCTCCTGTCAGCCGTCACTCGCACGCGATCGGCGGCGGTCTGGGGGGTCGTTGTCTTTCTGCTGGAATCCCTGATTTTCGTCCTGATAGGCCTTTCGCTCCGCGGCATGTTGATCAGGCTCGGCGGATCAGAAGCCTTGCTCGAGCTCCTGCCCGCAACCGTGGCGATCGTCGCGGCCGTGATCTTCGCGAGGTTCGCCTGGATCTTTCCGACGACTTACATTCCTCGTGCGTTGATCCCCATGCTCCGTGCGCGGGATCCGTATCCTCCGCTATCCGTGCCCTTCATCATGAGTTGGGCGGGGATTCGGGGAGTGGTCAGTCTCGCCGCGGCCCTTTCACTTCCCGAGGCCTTTCCCGGTCGAGACCTCATCCTGGCGGTGACGTTCGCGGTCATCCTCGCGACGGTTCTTCTGCAAGGCTCTACCCTAGCGCCGCTCGTACGACTGCTCTCGGGAGCCAGGATCGGCTCGTTGCACAATTCGCAACTTTCTGAGGCCGATGCCCGTGCTCGCATTGCTGCCGCTCAGTTGGCGGCGATCGAAAAAGAGTCACTCGAACCAGACGGAAGCCATCGTCATCCTCGCTTGATGGAGCAGTATTCCCACCGGGTAAGGGCGTCGGCGCGATTCTCGGAGGAGCCCGAAATATTGACGTCGCACCGCGCGGATCACTTCACGGCCGTCTTGGCAGCAATTTCCGCCGGTCGCAAAGAATTGCTGCGGATGTATCGGGACGACCAAATCCACGACAGCGTGCTCCACGCAATCGAGCAAGAACTCGATCTGGAGGAGATCACGGTCAAGCGGTTCGTATGACATACGTCCGCTGTCGGGAGAATTAACCGTGTGCCTCGGAAACCACGACACACGGGAAGACACTCAAGGCATCGATGAACTCCGAGATAGGCGTTTGCCAACCGATCATCCGACAGGAACGCCTCCCATTCTCCGGTGCCAATCTCGTGAACGATCCGGCCGGGGACTATAAGTGCGCCCGGTCTGTGATCTCGGAAGCTATGTCGACGTTCTGTTCGACGAGGAGCAAGCCCATTCCTCTTTGTGTCAACTTTCGGGTCCAATGGATGGCTCGTCCATGATCAATTAGGAGGCCTGGTCGCAAGAGAAGCGCGCGATCGCAACTATCTGCTGTTATCCGCCGCTGAGCAATTCCACGCGGTGCGACCGCCGGTCCGCGACGACGGGGAACAGCTCATAGGCGTCGTCGAAACGAGAACGCGATCCCTTTGCCGTTGGCCGCCCGCCCGTATCGTTCGGCTATGACCAAATTGTACTCGACCGAAAGCTCGCCGAATAGATTGCGGTTTTCCATCACACTCTATGGCGAGCACTTGCGCTGAGTGCCTGCGGTTGAGTGATTTTTCAATGATAGCGCCAGTTTTACGCGATCGCACCCCCGTCCGCGGTTAGGATAGCGCCGGTAATTATGCTCGCAGCGGGGCTGGCGAGAAATACCACCGCGCTCGCGACTTCGTGCGGCTCACCGAAGCGCCCCAAAGACGACAAGTTGCGCTGAAACTCGGCACCAGGGCCGTCCGCCGGATTTGCATCCGTATTGGTCGATCCGGGCTGGACAAGATTCACAGTGATACCTTTCGGTCCGAGTTCGCGCGAAAGGCCGCGGGTGAAGGAAGTCAGCGCCGCCTTCGACATCGCATAGGCAGTCACGCCAGCGAACGGGACCCGCTCTCCCAGCCCCGAACCGATCGAGATGATGCGCCCTCCCTCGCCGAGATGAGGAATAGCTGCCTTCGCGAACAGCACCGGCGCTCGGACATTGACATCCATCAGGGTTTGGAAGTCCGCAACGTCGATATCGGCAATCATGCCGTTGTGGCTGATAGCTGCGCTATTGACGAGGATGTCGAGTCCGCCGAGCGCCGATACGGCCTCTCTCACGGAGCGCATGACGGCTCCCGGGTGAGCGCTGTCGGCTTCAATCGCGATCACGCGACGCCCCGCGCTTCTGATCGAATCGGCCACCTTTTGCGCTTTCTCGGTCGAGTGCTGGTAGGTGAATGCGACGTCGGCGCCGTTCTCGGCCAGCGCCAACGCGATGGCCGCCCCAATGCCCCGCGACGCACCTGTCACCAATGCACGCTTCCCACTCAGATCAATCATAACCTGCCCTTCTGGTATCGTGGTTCGAGCACCCGAGCGGCTCACGTAGAGATTACGAGAGGCGCCTGAAGCCCTATCTCTGGCAATCTGGTGCTCGAGTGGACGTCTCGCAGCAGCAAGAAGTGTCAAACTGTGTCGCAGCGAGAGGAACGCTGACCGATACGTCGGTTACGATAAGGTCATCGCGTCTGAAACGGTTGTCGCCTCGTTTCCGAAGCCGAAGCTGCGACCTCATCAGACTTTTACGACATCATCTGTGTCGGCGTCCCGTTCGGCCGCAGCGCGAACGTGCGCAGTCCGTACGCACGCAGGTAGCAGTTCATCGGACTGCAATCGCGCGCGTCGCCTGACGTTCCGGTCGGCGCTCGGTTGGCGCATTCGCCTGTGTGCTATCGTCCAGTGCAAGTCACCGGCTCGTTCCCGATTCTGCGACACAGTGTATGGCTGCAACTAACTACCGTCGAATGAACGTCGATGGTACTGGCCGTTTAGGCATCGTCTAAGGACGTGTGTCGTCCAACAAGCCAATTTGTGACAACGGCATGCGAGGATTTGGATGGCGCGTTTTAGCGCATGGAAGCGGGCTGAGTGCGACCGAGCACGTTGACCGCCGTGAGTTGCGAGCTGGCAAACGGTAGATGTCGATGCTCGCCATCCTGCCTCATGCGATGAAGAACTTGCTGTGACGAATACCGTCTAGCGAGGCCGATCGACTTAAAAAATAGCCGAATGGGGTAAAATGATCAGAGGAATATTAATCGCGTTTTTGACGATCCTTCCGTTCTCCGCGATTCAGGCGCAATCGACGCGAAATGATTCTGGCGCTGACCTGATCGTTTTTAACGCAAAGATCTTCACCGGCAACCGTGGGCAGCCCGAGGCTTCGGCTTTGGCCGTCAAGAACGGTCGCATCTATTCCGTCGGCTCCGACGAAGATGTTCTCGGCCTAAAGAAATCCGAGACCAAGGTATTTGATGCGCGCAGCCGCAGGCTCATCCACGGCATCGTCGATGCTCATATTCATGTCCTCAACGACATGGCCTATAACTACAATGTGCGATGGGATGGCACGCCGACGCTGCGTCGCGCGTTGACGATGCTGAGCGAGCAGGCCGAACGCACGCCGGAGGGCCAATGGGTTAAAGTGATTGGAGGTTGGTCCCCGTACCAGTTTGAGGAGAACCGCTTTCCTACCATAGACGAATTGCACAAGGCCGTCCCCAATCGGCCCTTGATAGTACAGTATGCCTATAATCGCGCCTTTTTGAACAAGCGGGCGATGGAGGTTCTTGGTATGGGCACCGATCGGTTCCCACAGGTGCCGGGCACCGAACTCGAAAAGGACAGCCGCGGACAATACACCGGCGTGGTCCACGGCTACACCTGGTTGTTTCTCGCATTGGAAACCATGGTGCCACAGCCCACGTTCGACGAAGAAGTGAGTTCGTTGATCTATAGCATCCGCGGTCTGAACCGGTTTGGCGTGACCTCGATCATCGATAACGGCGGTAGATGGGAATACCCCAAAGCCCAGGCAAGGGTAGACATGCTTGCACGAGACAACCGTCTCAATGTGCGCATGCCCTTTGTGGACTTGCAACTCGGCAAAGGCGGGCCGGTAAACATGGTGGATCTGGAACTTGAGGCGATCACGAAAACAGCCCCGATAAGCCCAGGACAAAACCTGCACCCCACCCTGGCACATGGCCATGAATATCGAGGGGCTGGGGAGGTTCTGAACGGAGAAGTGCACGATCATGAGAACTTCGATCGTCCGGCGGTTATCATCGAGCCGGAGAAGATGCGGCGCTTCGTCGAGCAGGACGTGAGGAGGCTGGTAGAGCGGCGCATCCCGTTCCGCATGCACACCACCTACAACGAGAACATCTCCCCCTTTCTCGACGCTCTGGAGAAGGTGAACGAAACAATCCCGCTTGATGGCTTGCGATGGAGTCTCGAACACGCCGAGACCATTAGTCCGGAGAACATTGATCGGGTGAAAAAGCTGGGTGGCGGCATCGCTCTGGACGCCAAAATGGCGCTGCACGCCGATGGTTTCATAAAGACCCATAGTCGCGAGGAGGCTTTGAGTACCCCTCGTTTGCGCATGCTCGTTGATAGCGGCATCCCACTGGCCATGACTACCGACGCCTTTCGGGCCGCCACGTTCAACCCTTGGGCCGGCATTAGCTGGATGGTATCTGGAAAGTCTGTGTCCGGATCCGAAGTTCTTGCCAAGGACAACCGTCTCTCCCGCGCCGAAGCACTGAAACTGTTTACCAGTGGTCCAGCGTGGTTCACGAATGCAGAATCCGAAATGGGCTTAATCGCCCCGGGCAATCTCGCGGATTTCGCTATTCTCGACAGAGATTACTTTTCCGTACCGGAGGATCAGATCAAATCCGTCTCTTCTGTTCTGACTATTATGGACGGTAAGGTTGTGTTTGGTGCACAGGACTATAGCGCTCTATCTCCAGAACTTCCCGAGATTCTCCCGAGTTGGTCACCCGTTAAGTACTTCGGGAGCTATTACGGGGACAATTGAGCCCCACGGGACTCATCGCACTGCGTGGCATATCGGCCGAGGTCAACTTGCATCTGCCGATGCCACGCAAATCAAGCTCAGCCGCCCATTGAGGTAACTGTGCCGCGATCGAGTACTCAGACAGCTTCTGCCGTGACACGAAGGCCATCGACATCGGTGGCGGCGACCCGGCCGGACAGGTAGCGATGTTTCCCAGCTGTCTTGCCGCAAGCCTCCGGCCTCTCGCTCGGGTCAACCGGCTTGTAAGGCAGCATGGCGCTTTGTTTTTCGAGACGAGGGATGTGAGCTTGGTCTGGTTCGGACGTCGCTTGGCTTTAGTGTGTCACGTGTTGGACTGAGCTCCGATCGCTAATCGACCTCGACCGGCCGGTCGGGATCCAAAGTGTAAAAGAGAACGAGAGCCGCATCGAACTTGATATCGATAGGATCTAACATGTCACGCCAGAGACAACTTCGACGCGTCGCAGCTGCATCTTTCCTCGTATTTGTGACTTCGCCGGCGAACGCGCAGTCGGCTCCGTTCTCGGGCTTCGCGGGCTCGTGGTCCGGAAACGGAAGTATTTCAATGTCAGACGGTTTGAAGCAGCGGTTGCGCTGCCGTGCGACGTACCGTGTATCTCTCGACGGAGCGACACTACGGCAGACGCTTCGTTGCGCAAGCGACAGCTACAAGTTCGAGTTGATCAGCGATGCCATCAGCGAGGGAGGGCGCCTGTCCGGGTCATGGACTGAGGCATCCCGTGGTATCAGCGGAAGCCTGCAAGGAAGTGCTCAAGGAAGCCGAATGACTGCAACCGTCGATGCGCCCGGGTTCAATGCTAACTTAGCGCTCACGACATCCGGAAACGGGCAGTCAATATTGATAACCTCCGAGGGCGACATCAGGAACGTTTCGGTTTCGATGACAAAGGGCTGATGCCGCTCGGAAAGAATTGCGTCTAGGTCGTAAGACATCATTGACCGGAAAGCCCTGCACTGTGAACCGCGCTACAACCGATGTCCCTGTCTGCTGAGCGTGTCGCAGGATGCGCGGTGTCTCAGAAGGTGCGTGTATTCATCCTTCCTTTCTAGACTTCCTTTCGGCGCTGCTAAAGTAATACACGGTTTAAAATGTTGACAGCTGGCCTTGGAAGCGACCACGCATTCGAGCGGAATCATCGTGTCGTATTTCAGTTATTTAGAGCATGAGCTTGCTGAGGAAATCGCTTCCTCTTATGGCTGCATTGAACCTGTTCGTTTTGTAAGCCACATACTCTCGGCTCGGGTCGAAGGGTCGAAAACGCCGCATTTTGGCCCGAGCGCGATAGGCCCCGCGTTTCGCACGCGCGAAGGGGGCGGTGCTGCCGCCGTGGATTGGAGTGACGTTGCCATATTTGGAACGCAGCGTTCCTAAACGGCGGACTATCGGCCAGGATGCAACCTCGTTAGCTTACTTCAACTCTAGGAGTGTTTGCCTCGGTTGCTGCTCATGTACGCACTTCGGACTCCGACAATAGGGTCGAATCGATTTAACGATCGTCCCCGTTCAGGCGCTGGGGCTACTGCGGTGGTGTGGTGACCGTTGCGTTTGGTCGATTTCGGTTCGGCCCTAACCTGCGACGGTAGCGGGTTAGACTTTATTGGTGGCTTAGCTGACGCGCTGACGAACCGCTGGATCACGACTATTTGGGGGGGGGGGAGCGGGATCGATGATGTGCCGACGACGGTCGGCTCGCTATAACATGACAGCTTTGATCGTAATTTGCGCCATCACGCTTGGTGGTTGCGCGCGTCGGCCCGGGCCGGGGGTGCTTGAGCCCGTTCCGAGCGTTGGCGCGGCGAAACTTGTGAAAGTCTTCGTCGCGAGCACTCGTGCTGCGCAGCCTGAAGCGCCGGTACCTCTCGCCGAAGGTGGCGCTGCAACGCCAGCGTACTTCCGCTATGTGATCTCCATCCCTCCCACTCATAGGCCTACCGAGATTGAGTGGCCAACATACGCTCCTGACCCAGCTAGGCATTTTTCAGTCGTTTCGGCAGAGCGTCTCGATGAAGAGAGGTTCCTGCTCGAAATCGGGCAGGCTGCTGCTCGCGGTGATTCACTTGGCCACGACGTCGGCATCTTCGTTCATGGTTACAACAATAGTTTTCAAGAGTCGCTGTTTCGGACGGCTCAGCTCGTTGCTGACTCGGGTGCGGGGCCGTCCGCGGTTCTATTCTCCTGGCCGTCAAAGGCAGAACTTACCGGCTATATCGCCGACAAGGATGCGGTGACCCTCTCGCGCGACGCGCTCGCCCATCTTGTCACGCGGCTTGCGGCCGAGCGTGGGGTGAGGGGCGTCAAGCTCGTCGCGCATAGCATGGGGTCTTGGTTAACCATGGAAGCCGTTCGGCAAATTCGCATCGCGTCGGACGTTCGAACTATCGAGAAGCTCGACGATGTAACGCTCGCGGCGCCGGACATTGACACCGAGGTGTTCCTTCAGCAATTACGCGTCATCGGCCGCCTTCGCTCGCCCATCACAGTGCTTGTCTCCAAAGAAGACCAGGCTCTGTCGTTCTCCAGGTTTCTCGCGGGGGGACAACTCCGGGCTGGAGCGGCGAACATCGACGACCCCCGCGTCATCTCAGGGGCGAGGACCGCGAATGTCCGTGTCGTCGATATATCCGGCCTTGCCACGTCGGCGGGAGCCGGCCATGACGGCTTCTGGGCGTACTCTGCGATCTACGGCCGGCTTCAAACAAGCCGTGACGGGCTAAACGCGTCGGAGATAAGTGCAGGGGTGTACGCCCTCGACGTATCCGACAGGCTAAGGCCTTTGGACGCCCACCTCGAGCGGAGAGCCGCGGTCCCGTAGCGCTTCGAGCATGCACAGTTCGAAACACTTCGGCGAAGCGGAAGCAGCGATCGCGGATCTTTAGTTCTTTAAGGCGCCGCAAGCGTGAACACCGGCGCCATCCTGACCGCCGACTGTGGCGCAATCGTCTAGGACGCACTTAGCCCGTCCCTCCAAGGCTCGGCCTAACAGGGCCGGGCCTTAATGCGCTGTCTCGGCGTCATAATCACGTTCTGCAATGTGACTGAACGCCATGCAGCGTTTGTGAACGACCGTACGCGCTCAAGGATCGATGCATCTTGGGTCGGGTCCACAGTCGTCAGGGGATTAGAAGGACACGGCCAAGAATCCTGTTGTCCTCGGCATGACGGTGAGCGGCGGCAGCCTGAGCTAGTGGAAATCGTCGATCGATCGGCACGGTGAGCCTGCCTTGCGAGAGGTCAGCAAGCATCGTGTCGACAGTTCGACGCGCTTCTGGACGTGAAAACACGGTTCCCATGAACACGCCAAGGATCGATTGATTGCGCTGCAGCGCCTGCCAGAGGTCCACCGTCAATGACCCACCGCCCGCATTTCCTACGGACACCAGACTTCCTTCATCGCGGAGCGCTGCAAGAGAAGTCGCCAAGGTGGCGCCGACCGGATCGACCACCAGGTCGACGCCGCGATTGTTGGTGAGATCACGAACCACATCGGCGACGGATTCGCGGTTGTGGTCGATGACACGCGAGGCGCCGAGCTCGATCAGCCCCCTGGCACGATTCTCGCCGCTTGCGACGGCAATCACAGTCGCTCCGGTTTGATGGGCAAGCTGCACCGCTGCGATTCCGACGCCCCCTGCTGCACCTTGAACCAAGACAGTGCTTCCGCTTGAAAGCCGTCCTCGTGCAAACAGGCAATGGTGGGCCGTTCCAAAGCCAATCGGGATTGCTGCGGCTTCGGCAATGTCTGCGCGTGCAGGTAATATCCAGGTCTGTTGCGCCGACACGGCGCGGAGTTGCGCGTGAGAACCACTCAGCCCCCAGGATGTGACCCGATCGCCAATATCTCGATTCGTGACTTCGTTACCGATCGCTACCACGGTCCCGGCTGCGGCATAACCGACAATGTATGCAGGATGCGCCGGCGGGGAACTGCGACGGTTGATCACGTCGCCGCCCTCAAGGGAAACAGCTTCCACGTGAATCAGGATGTCTCCAGAGCCAATCTCCGGATCCGGAGCGTCGGAATAACGAAGAACTTCTGGCGGCCCGTTTTGATCATACACTGCAGCTTTCATCGCTACTTCTTCTCGTGCTCGAGGCAGATCGGGACAATTGATGCTGCTTCGGAGTCTGATGGCCCGTGCAGCGCCGATACCACCACAACTACCACCGCACATTTTGCTACGCTCGTGTTGTTGGGCGCCCATCTGTGTCGCAGAAGGTGGAACGCAAGTGACTTTCGTCTACTGCCGGGAGGCATGGCCATCTCGGATGGCTCTCGTTCACGCTCGGCGCTGATCCGCCAGTAGCCCTGCTGCCATCAAACGGAATGCATTGACGGCCTTTGGCAGGGCTACTCTTGGTTCGTCGCTGGCGGCCACCCACAAGGCTGCATTCAATGCCGCTCCGTTAAGCAGGCGGGCAGCGGCTTCGACGTCAACGGGTTTGAGCACATGTTCGGAGATAAGGCCCGCAATCTTCTGTTTCGTTACTTGGATGCAGGCGTTCTGGCTGGGCCATCGCGACGGATCTCCAAGAAAGGCAGGACCATCGAGCAATACAATTCGTTGTACCTCTGGATCTAGCGCCAACTCGATATAGGCTTCGCTTTCGGCAAGCAGCCCTTCCCAATCACTGTCCGCTGCGGCGCCGGCTTCTGTCGCGTGTGCCGCCATCTCGTCATCGATCTGGGCCACAACAGCCGCGAGCAAGCCCTTCTTGTCGCCAAAACTGTGGTAGAGCGCACCGCGCGTTAAACCCGCTTCCGCGGTCAATTCGTCCATGGACGCGGCGGCAAACCCTTTCTCGGCGAACGCCTTTCGCGCGGCCAATATGAGTTTAGCTCTATTTTCCTCCATCGTTTCGATACGCCGCTTGGCTGTCATCTGCGCCCCCTTTTCATATACGGAGCGCATGTGAATTGACATACGCGCCGTATGTCCTATATTCACATACGGACCGTATTTCAATTGGCGGTTCGTCCGGCCTTGCCGAACAAGATCAGCCAACGGCCCGAACGAGGGCAATGGAAGGACTCCCATGCTACATCGCGAAGCTATTTTCCCTCAGGACCGCCACGCTCTGTACGAACGGCACGGATATTCGGCGGCGATCGCTCCGGCGACCTGCTATTCGTGTCCGGTCAAGTCGGAAGCCGAGCCGACGGTTCGCCCGAGCCTGACTTTGAAGCACAGGTCAGGCTCGCATTCGCCAATCTCGAAGCGACACTCACAGCAGGAGGGTGCACATTCGACGACATAGTCGACGTGACCACCTTCCATACGAATCCAGAGAAGCAATTCGGCACGATCATGACGGTGAAGAGCGAGAACTTCCCGCGAGCCCCCTTTCCGAACTGGACGGCTATCGGAGTCAACTGGCTCGCCGGCTTCGACTTCGAGATCAAGGTGATCGCCCGCGTGCCGGACAAGTCCTGACCTGTGGCAGTCCAATGTAGCGATCGGCCCGCCGAGCGGCTGGGCCCGGCCACGACGGGCTGCAGCAAGCGAGAACACAGGCGTTGCCTGCAAAGGGGTTTGTCATGTCACTGGATCCCATTCTTCTCATTGGTGGATCGGGCATCGTCGGTCGACACACTGCCAGGTATCTGCGAGCAACGGCGCCGGACGTTCCCCTGCTTATCGGCGGGCGGAATCTCAGCAAGGCACGGAAGATCGCCGGGGAAGTTGGCCAGGCGGAAGGAGTAATGCTCGATCTGACGGCGGATGATCTGAGCATCGGCGGTCAGTCAGTCAGCGCCGTTGCGGTTCTGTTTCGGGACGAGGCCCTGTCTGGCTTCCGCTTTGCCCGAAAGCGAGGCCAGCCCTACATCGGAATCTCCACGGGTATCAGCGAGATCGGCCCCGAGGTTGCGGGCTTCATGCAAGATCCCACCCGCTCGGCGGTGGTCCTTGGCACGGAGTGGCTGGTCGGCGCGACATCGGTCACCACCCTCGCCCTGGCACGGCGCTTCTCGCAGATCGATGAGATCCGCAGCGGCCTGCTGCTGGACGATGAGGATATGGGCGGACCAGCACAGGTGTCAGACCTCGAAGGGCTGACAAACGTGCCGCCTGCGGCTCTCGCACGTCGAAACGGTAACTATGTTTGGCGTTCCGGGGAGCAGGCCAGGACGCGTTTTCGCGCCTTTGACGGCACACGGATGGACGCGAACACAATCTCGCCGAACGATATCCTTGCGCTGGTAGCCGCGACGAACGCGCCGAATGTCGAAATCAATTTGGCGATAGGCATAAGCTCCAGCCGCAGACGCGGCGAGTCGATGTCGACCGAGATCGTGATTGAACTCCAGGGAAAGGACGATACTGGCCGCCCCCTGTCTACACGCCACGCTGTGATTCATCCGCAGGGCCAATTTCCCCTTACCGGACTCGGCGTGGCGATGGTTCTCGAGAGGTGCCTGGGGCTAGACGGGCAACCGCCAGCGCCTGCGGGCCTCTATTTCCCGTGCCAACTGCTCGAACCTGCGCGCTACCAAACCCGACTTGAAGAGATCGGAGGACGGATTCTGGCTCTGGAGGCGCCATGAAAAGCGTTCTGGGCTGCCGTCAGTGCTGGCAGCCGTCGGTCCGTTTCAGATTTCGCCTCACTGTTTGATGGCGCGCAGAATGGCTTCGAGCCGCTTCTCACCGTCCGGCGTTTGCGCACCTTGCTTAAGTCCACCGCGGATGAGGCGACCGGCGGCAGAGTTGGCGAAGAGCTTGCCCCACTCCTCCTCTCGCGCAAATGCAACCATCAGATCAACGGGAGGCAACACACGTTGGCCGCCTGGGCGATACCATCAGGGAGTGCCGCAATGTTGCGCGCCAGACCAGCAACAAACCCGTCGAGCTCTTCTGCCGGCAGTGCCCGATTGATCCACCCATAGGCTGCGTCATCTTCCGCACTGCGCAGTTCGGCGCGAGAATGATCTTCAGCACCTTCACGTGCGATCTCGTCTAAAGCATGAGGCTCGTCGATGAGTGTCATGTCGACATGGGCGATGAAGAGGTCGGGGTTTCCACTCTCAGCGGGCGCAGCGATATGTAAGCGACCCTGAAGCTCCCTAAAAGGGAGGATGGTCCCCTTTGCATTGTCAATCTCGCTGCGGGCCTGCGCCGCGCAATCGCGAAACGTCGCACCGGCCGGCGACGCCGCGCGTCGTTCGCGCGAGTAATTGAATTCCTAACTCCTTCTCGAGCCGAGCAAGCTGCCGATTGCAATTTTATGAGTCGCTCTCGCTTCGGAATTACTCGCTCATTTTGGTCGATATGACAGTCCTATGAGTCACATGACACGCCGACACCGCGACATTTCGTCCAAGGCCCGGAAGCGAGCCGTCGAACCTGCGATCGTACTCATCATGTCAGAATGTTTTCGCCTTCAATACGAGACGCGCACGCCGCTGAACTCGGAAGACTTCTGTCCGCGGACTAGGGTCAAATCCGACAAAGTGGAGCCCAAAATGCATATGAGTTTTATAGAACTCTTTAATTGTTTGACATTGGTTCGGAACGCCCGGCCTATTGGCCAGCCAAGCGGAATTGGTTTCTGCGCGCGATTTTATCTCACGTTTCGGCGTTTGGTTCCCATGCACATGCTCCACCGCATCTTCCTATCGACGGCAGGCGCCGTGCCGTTCAGTTCGTCTGTCTGTGTCGCTCCGCTCATACGGCATCGGCGTGTCGACCATGCCGATCCATCCCGCGAACTGCGCCTCAAGCACATGATCCGCTGCGCCGATATAAATATAGCGGCTGCGGAGGTCGAAAGCGTCGTCAACGTCGCTCTTTGCGTTCGGCAATCTGCCGTTGTTCCGCGTCCCGATCCCATGCTTCGGGGAGAAGTCGTCGCGCTCATCTCTGCGAAAGCGCCCGGCTCGGCAGTTGCGGCGAAGCCGTATTTGCTTTCTGCGCGAGCGCATCGGCCTACGGCAAACTGCCTGCGTGGATCACCTCTATCGATGCGCCGCCGATGACACCAACACAAGATCCAGAGGCACACGCTTCGATCAGCCGGAATCCGGCCAAATGGCCGAAAATTTTCGGTTTGCGCTCCACGTCAAAAAATAGCCAAACAGGCTTGAAGGATACCTGGAGGAAACAATGAAGAAGATCCTGAAATTTTTCACCCTCGTCTGGATCGCAACGCTGATGACAACATCGGCGCGCGCACAGATATCGGATGACAGCGTCAAGATCGGCGTGCTGACGGATCTGAGCGGCGTGTACGCCGACGCCGCCGGTCCGTTGTCAGTAGAAGCCGTTCGGATGGCGATTGCGGATTTCGGCGGCAAGGTCGCCGGCAAGCCGATCGTCATGGTGGACGCCGACCACCAGAACAAGGCGGACGTCGGTGCTGCCATCGCGCGGCGCTGGTACGAAAATGAAAAGGTCGACGTCATCGTCGACCTCGTCAACTCGGCCGTGGCCTTTGCCGTGCAGGAATTAGCCAAGCAGAAGAACAAGGCAATTTTGGTTGCTTCGGCAGGTTCGTCGGATCTTACCGGCAAAGCGTGTTCGCCAAATTCCGTACAATGGATCTACAACACCTACGCACTCGCCAATAGCACGGCGCGGGCGCTCGTCATGGAGGGCGCCAAGAGTTGGTATTTCTTGACCGTCGATTACGCTTTCGGGCACGCGTTGCGCAATGATGCGGCCAAGACGGTGGAAAGACTCGGCGGCACTATCGCCGGTGAAGTTCGCTATCCGCTCAACAGTATGGACTTCTCGTCCTATATCCTGCAGGCGCAAAGCTCCAGGGCCGACGTCGTCGCGTTCGCCAATACTGGCGGCGACCTGGCAAACTCGATCCGGCAGGCTCAGGAATTCGGACTTACCAAAGGCAAGCAGCGCCTGGCGGTGTTCCTGATGCAGAGCGGCGATATCCACGCTATTGGATTGCAGGCAGCACAAGGTCTGCTGGTGACAACCGGCTTCTATTGGGATCTCGACGACCAAACGCGGGCCTTCGCCAGGAAGTTCATGGACAAGACCGGCAAACGACCGAATATGGTTCATGCCGGGCTTTATTCAGCGGTGACCAATTATCTTAAGGCCATCGAAAAGTCCGGCACTGACGACGGCCCGAAGGTGATCGCGCAATTGAAGTCGATGCCTATCGAGGATTTTTTCGCCCGCAACGCGTCGCTGCGTGAAGACGGCCAGTTGATCCATGACATGTATCTGGTGCAGGCCAAGTCGCCCGCCGAATCGAATGGGGCATGGGACTACGAAAAGCTAGTTCAGGTGATCCCCGGCAAGGATGCGTTCGTGACGCCGGAAGAAAGCGCCTGCCCGTTGCTCAAGAAGTAACGCACTTGCGCGTGAGAGAGCCCGGATGACTGACATGAACGATGCAACGCCGTATATCTGGACGCCGCCATCGGAACTGGCGGCGGCAAGCAATTTGACCGCGTTTCTGCGTGCCACCGGCCAAAGCGATTACGACGAACTTGCGTCAAGAGCAGAAGCCGATCCCGCATGGTTGATGCAGGAAGTCTTCAAGTTCTGCGATGTGAGATTTTATCGCGACTACGACCAGATGCTGGATGTTTCCAGCGGTCAGGCGTGGGCGCGCTGGTGCGTCGGCGGCACCACCAATATCGTGCTTAATTGCCTCGACAAGCATCGCGACACCGCGGTCTGGGACCAGACGTTCCTCGTCTGGGAAGGCGAAGACAAGCGTGAACGACGCTCGCTGACCTACCGTGAATTCGACCTCGAAGTCGGGCGTTTGGCGCAGGGGCTCCACGAAATCGGGATCGGACGCGGCGACGTGGTCGCAATCTACATGCCGAATCTGCCGGAGACGTTGGTCGCCTTCTTTGCCATCCTGAAACTCGGGGCGATCGTCATGCCGCTGTTCTCCGGGTTTGGCCCTGCGCCCATTCAGGCCCGCTTGAATCATGGAGAAGCAAAGGCTGTCATCACCGCTGACGGCACATGGCGGCGCGGTACTTCGGGGCCGCTCAAATCTGTGCTCGACATGGCCCTGGAGGCCTCGCCGACCGTAAGACACGTGATCGTCGCGCGTCGCGGCAATCTTGCGATCGACACGCCGATGCGGAAGGGCCGGGATCTCTGGTGGGATGATGCCATCGCCGGCAAGGGCGGCCTGATTGAAACCGCCGAGATGCAGGCGGAAGACCCTGCGATCCTGCTTTACACCTCGGGCACGTCGGGCGAACCGAAGGGATGCGTTTGGAACCATATCGGGTTCATCGGATCCATGGTGACCCGCGACACGATCATCTGCGGCGATTTCAAATCGACGGATCGGTTTTTCTTCTTCAGCGATATGGGCTGGATGGTGGGCTCGATGTGCGCTTGCGTCCCGAGCTTCGCCGGTGGCAGCTTGCTGGTAGTCGAAGGTACTCCGGACTATCCGGATACGGCGCGTTTCTGGCGACTGATCGCCGAACATCGGGTGACCTACCTCGGTGTTTCGCCGACGATCGTGCGCGGTCTGATGCGTTACGGGATCGAAGTCGAATCCTACGATCTTTCCAGCCTGCGGATGACGGCCTCTGGCGGCGAAGCGTGGGCCACAGCGCCTTGGCTGTGGTTCTTCGAGCACGTTTGCAAGAAGAGGGTCCCGATCATCAACATGTCGGGCGGCACGGAAGTCGGTGGCTGCATCTTCACGGGGACGCCCAATCACCCGATGAACCCGGGCTCTTTCGCGCGACCCGCGCTGGGCGTGGGCGCCGACATCGTCGATTTGACGGGGCAGCGCGTCCCCGATGGGACGGTCGGCGAACTGGTTCTGCGGCATTCCTCGATTGGACTGACCAAGAGCCTGTGGAAGGCCGATGCGCGCTATATCGAAAGCTATTGGAGCACACTGCCTGGATTGTGGGTGCACGGCGATTTCGCGATGCGTGGCCGGGACGGACTTTACTACATTCTCGGCCGCTCCGACGACACCATCAAGATCGCTGGCAAGCGCACCGGGCCGTCGGAACTCGAAGGCATTCTGATCGCGACCGGCAAGCTTGCTGAAGCCGCGGTATTCGGCATTCCACATCCAGTCAAGGGCTCGGCCATCGTGTGCGCCTGCGTGCCGATGCCGGGCGTCATGGGCGATCGCAGCCTCGAAAACCAACTGTCGTTGGCCATCGTCGCAGGGATGGGCCCGTCTTATCGCCCGGAAATGGTTTTGTTCGTCGATGATCTGCCGCGCACCCGCAATATGAAGATCATGCGTCGCGTTTTACGCGCCGTGTTCGAGGACAAGGATCCGGGCGACCTCTCCGCGTTGGCTAATCCCGAGGCCGTTGACATGTTACGCGAAAAACTGGCCGGCAAGTAAACCGACCCGCAAAGCCGAGCAAACCCGACTTTGCTATCTTATGCCTGCATCTCGAAGGAGACACGCAGGCCCTTCTCAAGTCTCGGCGCCAAGGTTGACTAGCGAAGAATTCGACGGTCTTCCTCTATCCAAGATTGGGCGGCATCGTCTTCCGAATTTGACCTCAACAGGAACCGTTGTCTATGAAGAACAATCGCAATCGCCAGGTCGTTCTGAAATCCCGGCCGGCTGATATTCCGCAGGCCCACGATTTCGAGATCGTCGAGTCGGAGGTTCCCGATCTGCTGGATGGGCAGATCCTGGTACAAAACGTCTTTCTTTCGGTCGAACCTGCTATGCGCGGTTGGGTCAGTAGCGTCGCCAATTATTCGGAGCCCGTGCGCATCGGCGAAGTTATGCGCTCGTTCGCCGCCGGCGAAGTGCTACAGTCGGCGCATCCGGACTTCAAGCCGGGCGACAAGGTGATGGGCATGTTCGGATGGCAAGAATTCGCCGTCGTCGGACCTGCCGCCGTCACGCGCAAGGTCCAAGAAGACGACCTGCCGCTTTCGCTCTCACTCGGCGTCACCGGTCTCAACGGCATCACCGCCTATTTCGGGCTGCTGGACATCGGTCAGCCGCGCCCCGGCGATACTGTGGTGGTGTCGACCGCGGCGGGCGCGGTGGGGTCGGCGGCCGGCCAAATCGCGAAGCTCTCGGGTTGCCGAACGATCGGGATTGCCGGCGGACCGGCGAAGGTCGCGCAGTGCCGCGAGCTGTTCGGCTATGACGAGGCGTACGACTACAAAAGCGACAATCTGGACTTGGCGCTCGGCAAGGCCTGCCCACGCGGGATCGATCTCTATTTCGACAATACCGGTGGCGTCATCAGCGACACCGTACTTCGGCATCTAGCCGTCGGCGCGCGCGTAGTGATTTGTGGAACTGCTTCGTTCCCGACTTGGGATCCTTGGCCGAACGGTCCGCGCGCCGAGCGCCACTTGCTGGTCAAGCGCGCACGAATGGAGGGTTTCGTCATCTTCGACTACGCGTCTCGATACGAGGAGGCTGTTTCTCGTCTGTCACAATGGATTCGCGATGGACGATTGCGCTATTCCGAAGACATACAGAACGGCATCGAATGCGCGCCGGCAGCGATCGCCGGGCTCTACCGAGGGGAGAATACCGGCAAGCGGCTGATCAGAATCCGCTGAAGATGCTTTCGCAACGCTAAATGCAGGATAGGCGTGCCGGCCATGCGAGAATTTCGCGGGCGACGGTGTGCCGCCTTCTCACGCGCGTTGCGAAATCTCCGGTCTGCCGGAGCAGGATCGCTCATTCGAATCATAGTCGGTCGCCGTGTTGCGTGAGACTCGGGCACCAGACACTGTCGCGGTTCCTCAGGAATTTTCCTACCCGAGTTGTCGAAACTCGCACCGGAGCACAATGCTTTTCCGCCTGCAGCGAGAACGCCGGCACGACACTTGCCATCGCCTCCGCGTCGGTGATCTGCCGGATAGACGATAGATCGAAGAAGTTCAGCGACAGCCTGCGAACTTCCATGAGCGCGCCGTCGTTCAGCGAGGGAACTGATGCGGCATCTGCTGCAGCGGTAGTGAGCGGCTCCTCAGAATATTGACGTCAGCGTAGGCCGAGCCCGCGCGCAATGATTCCGCGCAGAACCTCGGTGGTGCCGCCCTGAATGGTGAGCTTGGGAGCAATTTTGAGGTTGAAGGCGAGGCATTCGTCAAGGGTAGCGAGGTTGCTGGCTTTGGCATCGACGAAGGCGGCGAGATCGCGCACCGCGTGTGGCAACCGCTGCTCCCAAATCGTACCTATGTCCTTGACGATGGCTGCTTCGACCACCGGCTCCCTGCCGGCTTCGAGCATTCCGGCAACAGAGACCGACATGCGCCGTAGCGTATGGAGTTGCGCCACCAGTCGCCCCAGGCCTTCCGCCGCGCGGATATCAGGATCCGGTCCGAGCGAGCGAACCAGTTCGGTCAGAACCGCGTAGGTTTCGAGAAAGCGTTCAGGCCCGCTGCGCTCGTAGGCGAGTTCGCTGGTTGCCTGCTTCCAGGCGCCGTCGATCTCACCAAGCAGGTTGCCCTCAGGAACGAACGCATTCTGAAACACCACTTCGTTGAACTCGCGCTGCCCAGACATCTGGCGGATGACGTTGCAGGTGATGCCTGGCGTTTTCATATCCACCAAGAACGACGTCAGGCCATGCCGCCTGTTTTCCTTAGTGGGCGCCGAGGTCCGGAACAGGCCGATCATGTAGTCGGACACGTTGGCGTTGCTGGTCCAGATCTTGGTGCCGTTGATCAGCCAACCGCCATCAGTCTTTGTGGCCTTGGCTTTGGCCGCAAACAGGTCCGATCCCGAACCGGGCTCGCTCATTCCGATACAGAAGCTGGCCTCGCCGCGGATGATCCGGGGTAGGATGGACTGCTTGATATGCTCTGACGCATAGCGGATCAGCGTCGGACCGCTCTGCCGGTCAGCGACGAAGAACGAGCGAACCGGCGCGTTGGCTACACACATCTCTTCGGTCACCACGTAGCGCTCCAGAAAGCTGCGCTCCTGACC
>NZ_JAQMIL010000022.1:0-114990 GCF_029990105.1 Bradyrhizobium sp. Arg237L
CCCCCGTGCTTTTTGTTGCACGGGACCCACGGGTGCAACCAGCACCCGGCTTTCCCTGCGCCCTCTGATATGCAGGAGGGTGGAAAGTGAAGCAAAGCTCGGACGCAAAGCGCCGCGAGAATGCGGACGTACATCCCTTACCATTCACCGTCATGCCCCGCGCAGGCGGGGCATCCAGCATCCGGCGGCCTCTCGGCTCAAACACGACTGCCTCTGGAATACTGGATCGTCCGGTCAAGCCGGACGATGACAGCGGAGAAGCTGTTTGACATTTGAGTGAGAACTCACCCCGTCATTGCGAGCGCAGCGAAGCAATCCATCTCGCCACGTGCGGAGGCATGGATTGCTTCGCTCCGCTCGCAATGACGATGGAGAGAGCAGTGGCCCGCAATGCGGAGCTACACCGGCAATCGGTTCTGCTGCGCCAGTTCCTTCAACGACGCCTGCGGGCGCGCGCCGATATGCTGGATCACCTCGGCGGCTGCGAGTGCGCCGAGCCGTCCGGCATTCTCATAGCCGGCATCGCGGACGAGGCCGAACATGAAGCCGGCGGCGAAGAGATCGCCGGCTCCTGTCGTATCCACCAGTTGCTCGATCGGGAATGCCGGCACGGCCGTGATGCCGTCCTTCGCTGCCACCACGCAGCCTTTCTCGCTGCGGGTGACGACGCCAAGTTTCGCATCGACCCGGAACTGCTTCAGCGCGCTGTCGAAATCGGCAGTCTGGTACAACGAGCGCAACTCGGCTTCATTGGCGAAAACCAGATCGACCGTGCCTTTGCGCATCAATTCGAGAAATTCGTCGCGATAGCGATCGACGCAAAACGAATCGGACAAGGTCAGCGCAACCTGGCGGCCCGCGCCATGCGCGATTCCTGCCGCCTTGACGAAGGCCTCCTTGGCGCTCGCGGGATCCCAGAGATAGCCTTCGAGATAGACGATGCGGGACGCCGCGATCTGCGCTTCATCGATATCGGCCGGCGTCAGATCCTGCGCGGCGCCGAGATAGGTGTTCATGGTGCGCTCGCCGTCCGGCGTCACCAGGATATAGGAGCAGCCGGTGGCGGGACCATCGGCGGCGGGCCTGGTCTCGAACGCGACGCCCGCGGCGCGGATGTCATGGGCATAGAGGCGACCGATCTGATCGTCCTTGATCTTGCCGACATAGGCCGCGCGGGCACCGAAATTGGCGACGCCGACGATGGTATTGGCTGCCGAGCCCCCGGACATCTCGGTCGCGGGCCCCATGTCCTGGTAGATCGCGCCGGCGCGGACCTCGTCGATCAGGGCCATGCTGCCCTTGGCCATGCCGTGACGGCTGAGAAACGCCTCGTCGGTCCTCACCAAAACGTCGAAAATCGCGTTGCCGATCCCGAGAACGTCATATTTTGCGGCGGCCATTATCCATCCTTCGAGCGATTGCGAAGGCTGCGCCCTACCAGATCAACATGGCGCCAGCAAGCCAGGTGGCTGTTATATAGAAGTCATATGATCCGCTCCTTCCTCACCGTCTCCTCGGGAACGCTGGCGTCACGGCTGCTCGGCTTTGCCCGCGATTCGATCATCGCTGCGCTGCTCGGCGCCGGCGCGGTCGCCGACGCGTTCCTGGTTGCCTTTCAAATGGTCAATGTGGTCAGGCGGCTCCTGACCGAAGGCGCGCTGAATGCCGCGCTGATACCGGCCTGGTTGCGCTTGCGCGAGACCGAAGGCGCTGCGGCCGCCGCGGCCTTCGCCGGCCGCGTGCTCGGGACCATCAGCGCCGCGCTGATCGTGGCTTCCGTCTTGATCGGCTTCCTGATGCCGCTGGTGATCGCGGCGCTGGCGCCGGGATTTGTCGGCCGCGAAACGCTGGACCTTGCCGTGAGCAATGCGCGGCTGATGCTGCCTTATCTCGCCTTCGCGGGACCCGTCACCGTCATGATGGGGCTGATGAATGCGCAAGCACGCTTTGCGCTGACCGCATTCTCGCCGCTGCTGTTCAACATCGCGCTGATCGCTGTAATGGCGGTGCTGCTGACATGGCGGGGGGATGCGGCGCATGCCGCGATGATCGTCGCTGCGACCGTTGGCATTGCGGGACTGCTGCAATTGTCGATCCTCGTGCTGCGCGGCGGCCGCGCGGCGACGCCGCTCCGCATCTCCTTCGACAAGGACATGCGCGGCTTTCTCGGCAAGGCCGTCCCCGGCATGATCGCAAGCAGTGCGCCGCAATGGCTGATGGTGGCGGGCGCCGTAATCGCCTCCGAATCGCCATCGGCGGTCTCCTGGCTCTATTTCGCCAACCGCCTGATCGAACTGCCGCTCGGCATCGTCGGCGTGGCCATGGGCACGGTGCTGATCCCGGAAATGACGCGCGCCCTGCACGGCGGCGACCGAAGCGCCATCGCGCGCGCGGAATCGCGCGGCCTGGAATTGGCTGTTGGCCTTGCCCTGCCGGCAACGCTTGGCCTCATCGTATTGAGCGAGCCGGTCGTGCGGATCCTGTTCGAGCACGGCGCGTTTGCCGCGCACGATGCCACGGCGACCGCGCATGCGCTGACCTGGCTTGCGCTCGGCCTGCCCGCGCATGTGCTGGTGAAAGCGCTGTCACCGGCCTTCTTCGCGCGCGAGGATACCCGCACGCCGCTTTTCGGGGCGCTGACCGCCATCGTGGTGGCGATCGTCGCAGCGTTCCTGCTTCGCCACTCTTTCGGCACGCGCGGCATCGCCGCCGGCATCACGCTCGGAGCCTGGAGCAACGCGCTCTATTTGATCCGGAAGGGGGGCGCGACGTTCGGCTTCTCGATCGATATCGAGGCCCGCGATCGACTGCCGCGCATCTGTCTGGCGGCGCTCGCCATGGGCGCGCTGCTGTGGCTTCTGCAGGAGTTTGCGCCGCTGGCCGCAGGATCGCGCGGACTGGGGCAGGCCGTGCTGCTGTTCGCGGTGATTTTAGCTGCGATGGCGAGCTACGGCCTGTTCCTGAAGCTGTTCGGCGTGATCGGCTGGCGCCAGGCGGTCGCCGCGATCAGGCAAAACCGTGCCGCCTGACTTGCGCGGATAGCCCCAAAATGGCAAACGACCCCGCCAAAGCGGCATTTTCCGGGAATTGAGACCATGGCGTTCGTGGAACGGGTTTTTTCAGGCGTCCAGCCGACGGGCAATCTGCACCTCGGCAATTACCTCGGCGCCATCGTCAACTTCGTCAAGCTGCAGGAGACGCACAACTGCATCTACTGCGTCGTCGACATGCACGCGATCACGCAAGGCGTGGACGTCTGGGGCGGCCCGGCGGAGCTGACGCGCAACACCCGCGAGGTGACCGCGGCGTTCATCGCCAGCGGCATCGACCCGAAGAAGCACATCGTCTTCAACCAAAGCCAGATCGCAGAGCATGCCGAGCTTGCCTGGATCTTCAATTGCATCGCGCGCATCGGCTGGCTGAACCGGATGACCCAGTTCAAGGAGAAGGCCGGCAAGGACCGCGAGAACGCGTCGGTCGGTCTCTACGACTATCCGGTGCTGATGGCGGCCGACATCCTGCTCTATCGCGCGACCCATGTGCCTGTGGGTGAGGATCAGAAGCAGCATCTCGAACTGTCACGCGACATCGCGCAGAAGTTCAACAACGACTTCGGCGACTCGATCCGCGGCCACGGCTTTGCCGACGGCCTGTTCTTCCCGCTGCCCGAGCCGCTGATCACCGGACCGGCGACGCGCGTGATGAGCCTGCGCGACGGCACCAAGAAGATGTCGAAGTCGGAGCCCTCGGACAATTCGCGCATCAACCTCACCGACGATGCCGATACCATCGCGCAGAAGATCCGCAAGGCGAAGACCGATCCCGAGCCGTTGCCATCAGAGGAAAAGGGACTGGAGGCGCGGCCCGAAGCCGACAATCTCGTCGGCATCTACGCGGCGCTCGCCGGCGTCAGCAAGCAGGCCGTGCTGAAGGATTTCGGCGGCGGCCAGTTCTCCAGCTTCAAGAACGCGCTGGTGGACGTTTGCGTTGCGAAACTGTCGCCAATCGCGGCCGAAATGAAGCGGCTGGTCGCCGATCCCGGCCATGTCGATCAGATCCTGGTCGACGGCGCCAACCGGGCCCGCGCGATCGCCGATGAAACCATGCGAGCCGCGAAAGACGTCGTCGGGTTCATCCGGCAGCGATAGGCGATCAACATCGATTGCTCTCACACCCTCTCCCAAAAGCAGAGGGGGTGTGGCAGCATGGGTCTGCTTGGCAATAATGCACCGGGACATGCATGACCACCCAGCGACGAAGCTACGAATCTGGTCACAAGCCAAAATGCCTTGTCATCGTTGACGACAGCGCCGAATGGGACCGCGCCGTCTACTACGCCAGCCGCTGGGCCATCCGGGTCGGCGGCGGCGTCGTGATGCTGCGCGTCATCGAGACCGAGGACCAGAACCAGCAATGGCTCGGGGTTGCCGACATCATGCGCGCGGAGGCCGAGGAAGCGGCGAACGAGGCGCTCGACCGCGCCGCCGGGCGGGCCAACGGCATTGCCGCGATCACACCCGAGCGGGTGATTCGCGAGGGCGACCCCACCGAGCAGGTCCTCGACGTCATCGACAAGGACGAGGACATCTCGATCCTGGTGCTGGCAGCCAATCCGGGGCCGGAGGGCCCGGGTCCGATCATCACCACCATGGCCAAGATCATGGGCGAGTTCCCGATCCCCGTCACCATCGTGCCCGGCGGCCTGACCGACGAAGAGATCGATTCGCTGTCGTAACCCCTTGATTACTCGCCGGAACCGGCGGTTCCTGCCTTGATCCGTGCGTTCGCCGTCGCCATCTGCTAAGGGAACCCCACGCGCCGGCCTTGAACCGGCGACGCCGGAGAAAACAAATGTTCATCCAGACCGAAGCTACCCCCAATCCCGCCACCCTGAAGTTCATTCCGGGCCGCACCGTACTCGCGAGCGGCACCATGGAATTTGCGACACCTGAAGCTGCCACCCGCTCCCCGCTCGCCGAACGGCTGTTCGCCGTGCCCGGCGTCACCGGCGTGTTCTATGGCTCCGACTTCGTCACCGTGACCAAGGCCGACGGCGACTGGCAGCATCTGAAGCCCGCGATCCTCGGCGCGATCATGGAGCACTACATGTCGGGCGCGCCGCTGCTCGCCGACGGCAGTGTCGATGGCGACGATTCGCTCGATGAGGAAGACGAGTTCTTCAATGACGAAGATGCCGACACCGTCGCGCAGATCAAGGACCTGATCGAAACGCGGGTGCGGCCCGCGGTCGCCAATGATGGCGGCGACATCACCTTCCGCGGCTTCAAGGATGGCGTCGTCTATCTCAACATGAAGGGCGCCTGCTCCGGCTGCCCGTCCTCGACCGCGACGCTGCAGCACGGCATCCAGAACCTGCTGCGGCACTTCGTCCCCGATGTGGTCGAAGTCCGCCCGATGTAAGGAGAGCGAATAGTGAGTGGCGAATGGCGAATAGGGATCGCGCCTGACCATCCATTCGCCATTCGCCGATTGCCATTCGCTCCATGATCATTCTCGCCATCGATACAGCCCTCGACGCCTGCTCCGCCGCCGTGCTCGACACCGCCGCGAGCAAGACGATTGCGCTGGAATCGCAACCGATGAAGCGCGGGCACGCCGAAGCGCTGATGCCGCTGATCGCGCGGGTGATGAAGGGAAGCGGCATCGCCTTCACCGCGCTGGATCGTATTGCCGTCACCACCGGTCCCGGCAGCTTCACCGGACTGCGAGTCGGCCTGTCGGCGGCGCGCGGCATCGCGTTGGCGGCTGGCAAGCCTGTCGTCGGCGTCACCACGCTGACCGCCTATGCCGCGCCTGTCGTCGCCGAGAACGGCGAGCATCCGATCATCTCCGCGATCGATGCGCGGCATGACCATGTCTATTTCCAGGTGGTGAGCGGCGACGGCAGCCCGCTGGTCAAGCCGAAGGTGGCACCGATCGCCGAGGCGATCGAGGCCGCGCAGCTCGGCACGCCGCATCTGGTCGGCAATGCCGCAAAAATCCTCGCCGACCGCTGGCCGGCGGAGACGGCGCCACCGTTCAAGATCGATACCCAGGCCGCGCCCGACATCACCTGGGTCGCGTGGGTAGGTGCTGCCGTCAGTCCCGAAGCGGCGCCGGCGCGGCCGTTCTACCTGCGCACGCCGGACGCAAAGCCGCCGGCCAATCCGCTGCTCGACGTCGCGCAACCGACAGCGTCATGATGGCCTGGCTTTCCGAATGGTTCGGCCGCGGCACGCCGGCGGTCGAAACCGCGACCGTGCGCGACGCACCGCGTCTGGCGCAGTTGCATGGCGCCTCGTTTCATCGCGGCTGGGGCGAAGGCGAATTCGAGGCAATGCTCGCCGAGCGCAACACGCTGGTGCATCGGCTGCGGCTCGGGCGCAAGATCATCGGCTTTGCGGTGTCGCGGATGGGAGCAGACGAAGCTGAAATCCTGTCGATCGCGATCGATTCCAGCCAGCGCGGCCGCGGCCTGTCGCGCAATTTGTTGCTGACGCATCTAGGCCACCTTGCCGGCCGCGGCGTGCGCACTGTCTTCCTCGAAGTGGAGGAAAATAACCAGCCGGCACGACGGCTCTATGAACGGGCCGGATTTGCCGTCGTCGGTCGCCGTGAACGCTATTACAAGCAGCCCGGTGGGGAACATTTGAATGCGCTTCTGATGCGCCGTGACTTGTCGTAACATGCGGGCAGTGGCAGAACAGTCCTGCCCTGCCCTCCAGGCTGAAGAAACATGGCTCCGCTGAAAACCTCGTCTGCGATGAAGAACACTGGAATCGAGGCGCGCTGCGCCGCGACCGGCATGCGCATGACCGAGCAGCGCCGCGTCATCGCGCGCGTGCTGGCCGAATCCGTGGATCATCCTGACGTCGAGGAACTCTACCGGCGCTGCGTCGCGGTCGACGACAAGATCTCGATCTCGACCGTCTACCGCACCGTAAAACTGTTCGAGGACGCCGGCATCATCGAGCGCCACGACTTTCGCGAGGGCCGCGCGCGCTATGAGCAGATGCCCGACAGCCATCACGACCACCTGATCAATTTGCGCGACGGCAAGGTGATCGAATTCACGTCCGAAGAGATCGAGAAACTGCAGGCGGAGATCGCCCGCAAGCTCGGCTACAAGCTGGTCGACCACCGGCTCGAACTGTATTGCGTCCCGCTGGACGAAGATAAGTCCTGACATAGCGTTTTCGAGCGAAGTGGATACCGGTTCGCGTGAAGAAAACGCGTCAACAAGAGATTCCCGATCTCATCATCTTCGACTGCGACGGCGTGCTGGTCGACAGCGAAGTCATTTCATGCCGCGCGCATGCCGAGGTCCTGACGCGTCACGGCTATCCGATCACGTCGGAACAGGTGTTCGATCGTTTCCTCGGTCGCTCGACACGACAGGCGAATCTCGAAATCGAGGCCGAACTCGGCCGCAGCCTTCCAGATGATTTTCATACGCAATTGCAGGACGAGCTGTTCCGTTCCTTTGAGGCCGATCTGCAAGCGGTGCCGCACATTCACGCCGCGCTCGACCGGATCGCGCAGCCCGTTTGCGTGGCGTCCAGCGGCTCACCGCAACGCATGCGCGTCAGCCTTGGCCGCACTGCCCTCCACGAACGATTTGCGCCGAACATCTTTTCGGCCCTGCAGGTCAAGAACGGCAAGCCGGCGCCCGATCTCTTCCTGTTCGCGGCTGGGCAGATGAAGGTGGCGCCCGAACGCTGTCTCGTGGTCGAGGACAGCCTCCCCGGCATCACAGCCGCCCGCGCCGCCGGAATGACGGTGCTCGGCTTCTGCGGCGGTAGCCATTGCGGACCCGGCCATGCCGAGGCGCTGCGCGCCGCCGGCGCCACGATGACCTTTGCCGACATGCGGGAACTGCCCGGGCTGATTGAAAACGGCGCAATTGTCGCAACAACCTGAGCCGTCATTCCGGGATGGTCCGAAGGACCAGACCCGGAATCTCGAGATTCCGGGTTCGATGCTGACGCATCGCCCCGGAATGACGCCCTCCAACGCTGGATTTTGCTCCCTTTAGGCTATATTTGAGCCCTGCGCCTTGAAGGCGCTCCTTTCCACCCCAAGCAGGTTCCATGACGCCGCCGCGCAAGCTGCACATCAAATCCTATGGCTGCCAGATGAATGTCTACGATGCGCAGCGCATGGTGGATACGCTGGCCGGCGAAGGCTTTGTCGAGACGGCAAACGCCGATGAAGCGGATCTGGTGATCCTCAACACCTGCCATATCCGCGAGAAGGCCTCGGAAAAGGTCTATTCCGAGCTCGGGCGGCTGCGCGTAATGAAGGACGACGCCGCGCGGCAGGGGCGCGACGTGAAAATTGCGGTCGCAGGCTGCGTTGCGCAAGCCGAAGGCGAGGAGATCATTCGCCGCGCGCCGACTGTCGACGTTGTGGTCGGTCCGCAGAGCTACCACCATCTGCCGCAACTGCTGAAGCAGGCGAAAGCGGAAGGCCGCGCACTGGAAACCGAATTCCCCATCGAGGACAAGTTCGGATTCTTGGCCCCGCCGAAGCCCGATGCGATCCGCTCGCGCGGCATTTCCGCCTTTGTCACCGTGCAGGAAGGCTGCGACAAGTTCTGCACCTTCTGCGTCGTGCCTTACACGCGTGGCGCGGAAGTCTCGCGTCCCGTGACAAGGATCATCGAGGATGTGACGCGGCTTGCCGACAACGGCGTGCGCGAGATCACCCTGATCGGGCAGAACGTCAACGCCTATCACGGCGAAGGGCCGGATGGACGGAGCTGGCCGCTCGGCAAATTGCTTGAGCGGCTCGCCGCAATCCCCGGCGTGCTGCGTCTGCGCTATTCGACCAGCCATCCCCGCGACGTCGAGGACAGCCTGATCGAGGCGCATCGGGACCTGCCGGCGCTGATGCCGTTCGTGCACCTGCCGGTGCAGTCCGGTTCGGACCGAATCTTGGCAGCCATGAACCGCAAACATACCGCCGGTGATTACCGCCGCGTCATCGACCGATTTCGCACGGCGCGCCAAGACATTGCTTTTTCTTCGGATTTCATTGTCGGCTTCCCCGGCGAAACAGAGGAAGATTTTTCTGCGACCCTCGCGCTTGTCACGCAAATAGGGTACGCTGCAGCTTATTCGTTCAAATATTCGCCGCGGCCCGGCACGCCGGCGGCGGACATGCGGGAGATGGTGCCAGCGGTAGCGATGGACGAGCGATTGGAGCGCCTCCAGAACTTGATCGACAGCCAGCAATCGGCCTTCAACAAGGCTACGATCGGCACCACGGTCGATGTGCTGTTCGAACGCGCCGGGCGCAATCCCGGCCAGATCGTCGGCCGCACTGCCTATCTGCAGCCCGCGCACGTGATGGCATCATTGGACATCGTCGGAAAAGTCCTGCCGGTCAGAATCGACAGCCTCGAGCGCTACAGCCTGCTCGGCGAGCTGGCCCCGCGTCATGCGCGGCCTCAGTCATCAGCTCTTTCGCAGACGACCATTGGAGCCTGAACCCTTGCCAAAAAGCGCATCGGATTCACCATCGCTTGCTCCCAGCCGCAAACCTGACCGCGACATGCAGATACCGCCAGAGACCCAGGTCGTCATCGACTTCGACGACAACCGCGCCGCTTCCGCGCTGGTCGGCCCTTATGGCCAGAATCTGGCGCAGGTCGAACGCCGGCTCGGCGTCGTTGTCGATTCCCGCGGCAACCAGATCACCATCGCCGGCTCCCGCGACGGCTGCGACGCCGCACGACGCGTGCTGGAGACGCTTTATGGCCAGGCAACGCAGGGACATGACCTTTCACAGGGCGACGTCGAAGGCGCGATCCGCGCCGTGATCGCGCAGGGCTCGCTGTTCGAGTTCGACGCCAAGACCGCAAAGCCCTCGTTCGAGACCATCAATTTGCGCAAGCGCCCGGTGCGGGCACGCACCGCCGCGCAGGATTCCTATATCCGCGCGCTGAAGCGGCACGAGCTGGTGTTCGGCGTCGGGCCTGCCGGTACCGGCAAGACCTGGCTTGCGGTCGCCTATGCCGCGCAATTGTTCGAGCGCAAGGAAGTCGATCGCATCATCCTGTCGCGGCCCGCGGTCGAGGCCGGCGAACGGCTCGGCTTTCTGCCCGGCGATCTCCGCGAGAAGGTCGACCCCTATCTGCGGCCGATCTATGACGCGCTCTATGACCTGATGGATGCGCGCGTCGTCGAGCGCGCGCTGCAGGGCGGCGAAATCGAGATCGCGCCGCTTGCCTTCATGCGCGGCCGCACGCTGACCAATGCCGTTATCATCCTGGATGAAGCGCAAAACACCACCTCGATGCAGATGAAGATGTTCCTGACGCGGCTCGGCGAGAACAGCCGCATGATCGTCACTGGCGACCCCTCGCAGGTCGACTTGCCACACGGCCAGGCCTCCGGGCTGGCAGAGGCAGTGAGCCTGCTGGAAGGCGTCGAGGGCATCGCGCAGGTGCGCTTCACCGCGGAGGACGTGATCCGTCACGAATTGGTGGCACGGATCGTCGCGGCCTATGAGGGATTGCCACAACGGCAAGTCGCCGCCAAATCTTGATGTCATCAGCCGGCCTCACGGACCTGCCGCAAGCGGGTTCCGGCCGCAACCCGAACGCCTAGAAACAACAACTTTTGGAACGACAGTGTCTTCCGCTCTCCCCGCTACTGAGGTTCTGGTCACAGCCGATTGCTGGCAGACCGAGCCTGATGCTGAAGCGGCGATCCATCGCGCCATCGAGGCCGCCGCCGAGATCACTGAGGCCGATGTCGGCGAGGCCGAACTGGCAGTGATGCTGACGGATGATTCCGGAATCCGGACGCTGAACAACAATTGGCGCGGCATCGACAAGCCGACCAACGTGCTGTCGTTTCCGGCGTTGCAGCCAAAGGGCGCTCAGGAGCCGGACGACGCCCCGCGCATGCTCGGCGATATCGCAATCGCCTATGAGACGACGCGCAGGGAGGCGGACGAGGAGCAGAAGCCGTTCGACCATCATTTAAGCCACCTCGCGGTGCACGGTTTCCTGCATCTGATCGGCTACGACCACGAAAACGACGACGACGCCGAGCAAATGGAAAATCTCGAGCGCGAAATCCTCGCGCAACTCGGCATTCCCGATCCGTATGCGGACCGGGAGCGGATGGACTGAAATGGCGGACTCCGAACCTACCCACGACAATCCGCGCGATGTGCGCAACCTGCCGGCCGTGGTGACGGAGGAGGCACAGCGTCCCGCGGCGGAGAGCTGGCTGCTGCGCGCGATCCGCACCTTGTTCGGCTGGAAGGCAGGATCGGTTCGCGACGACCTGCAGGTGGTGCTCGATGCGTCGACGCCTGATGACGTGAACTTTTCCGCCGTCGAGCGCACCATGCTGCGCAACATCCTCAATCTGCATGAGCGGCGTATCGCCGACGTGATGGTGCATCGCGCCGACATCGTCGCCGTAAAACGCGACATCCCGCTCGGCGAATTGATGAGCCAGTTCGAAAGCGCCGCGCATTCGCGCCTCGTGGTCTACGACGAAACCCTCGATGATCCCGAGGGCATGGTTCACATCCGCGACCTGCTCGCCTTCATGACCGCAAGGGCGCGCGTCAGCGACACCGGCAAGACGCGGCGCAAGAAGCCGCTGCCCGCCGGCCTCGACCTGCGCGCGGTCGATCTCGCGCTGCCGCTTCACGAAGCGAGCATCATCCGAAAACTTCTTTATGTGCCGCCGTCGATGCGCGCGATCGACCTGCTGGTGCAGATGCAGGCCACCCGTATTCACCTGGCGCTGGTGGTCGACGAATATGGCGGCACCGACGGGCTGGTGACGATCGAGGACCTCGTCGAGGAAATCGTCGGCGAGATCGACGACGAGCACGATAGCGACGAGCCGCCGTCGATCGTTCGCCAGCCGGATAACTCGTTCATCGCCGACGCGCGGGCGAGCCTCGATGATGTCCGCTCGGTGATCGGCGAAGACTTCGTCACGGGCGAAGCTGGCGAGGAAGTCGAGACGCTCGGCGGCTATCTGGTGTCGTTTGTCGGCCGCGTGCCGGTGCGCGGCGAGTTGATTTCCGGACCCGGCAATTTCGAGGTCGAAGTGCTCGACGCCGATCCGCGGCGGGTGAAGCGCGTGCGGATCGCGACGCGCAAGGAACGCAACGTCCCGCGCAAGGAGCGCGAGAGCCGTCGCCGCAGCGAGGCCGCGCCCGATTCCAGCCCTCAGGCCGATGCCAGCCCGCAGGCCAACGACACCGCGCCTCCGCCCTCCGGCGACGGAGCCGCCCCGCAGTGAGGGTTTCCGATCAACTCCGCACGGTCGGGCTTTCGATCATCCTGACCTGGGGATGGAGGCGCGCCGTCATCGCACTCGTCGCCGGCGCCCTGTCCTCGCTCGCGATGGCGCCGTTCAACGCCTGGCCGATCCTGTTCCTGACCTTCCCGGTCGCGGTCTGGCTGATCGACGGCGCAGGCGCCGGAAAGTGGCGCGGCATCCCGGCGGCGGCAATCTCCGGCTATTGGTTCGGGCTCGGCTACTTCGTGCCGGGGCTTTATTGGATCGGCTATGCCTTTCTGGTCGATGCGCAGACCTTCGCCTGGCTGCTGCCGTTTGCGATACTCGGCCTGCCCGCCTATCTGGCACTGTTTCCCGCGCTCGGCTTTGCGCTGGCGCGCCTGCTCTGGACCCCCGACGGCTTCCGCGTGCTGGCGCTGGCAGCGAGCTTGACCATCGCCGAATGGCTGCGCGGCCATGTGCTATCAGGATTTCCCTGGAACGCCTTCGGCTATGCGCTGTCAGAGCCACTGGCGCTGGCGCAGACCGCATCGCTGATCGGGCTCTGGGGCATGACGTTCCTTGCCGTCGCAATCTTCGCAAGTCCGGCCGTCCTGATCGATGGCAAATCGTCCAACCGAAAGCTGTGGCGGGTGCCGGCCATAGCGCTGATCGTTCTCGCGGCCATGCTGGTTTTCGGCGCGGTGCGGCTGTCGCGGCTGCCGACCACCATGGTCGCCAATGTCAAGCTGCGCATCATGCAGCCCAACCTGCAGCAGGACGTCAAATTCAACTACGCCGCCAAAGCGGAAGTGATGAGGAAATATCTGACGCTCTCCGATCGCGCTTCCGGCCCGCACTCCACGGGCGTGCGCGACGCCAGCATCCTGATCTGGCCGGAATCGGCGTTTCCGTTTTTCCTGACGCGCGAGGCCGACGCGATGGCAGAGATCGCCGAGCTCCTGCCTCAAGGCACCGTGCTGATCACCGGCTCGGTGCGCGCCCCAGATCTGCCGCCGGGCGTCCGCATCACACGCGCCTACAATTCGATCTATGTCATCGACCATGACGGCAGCGTGCTGTCAGTTTACGACAAGCTGCACCTGGTGCCGTTCGGCGAGTATCTGCCATTTCAGGAACTGATGGAAAAGCTCGGCTTCGTGCAGCTCACCAAGGTCCATGGCGGATTCATCGCCGGCCAGCGGCGTCATGCGCTTGACATCCCGAATGCGCCGCGCGCACTGCCGCTGATCTGCTACGAGGCGATTTTCCCTGGCGACATTGACATTCACGACGACCGGCCAAGCTGGATCATCAACGTCACCAATGACGGGTGGTTTGGAATCTCGACCGGCCCCTACCAGCATCTGCAGCAGGCGCGGCTGCGCGCGATCGAGGAGGGCCTGCCCGTTGTTCGCGCAGCGAACACCGGCATCTCCGCGGTCATCGATCCGGCGGGACGGATTGTCGCAGAACTCGGCCTCGGCATCGAAGGCGTGCTCGATGCCAGGTTGCCGGCTGCCATCCCGCCGACGCTATATGCACGTTTCAATGACATGCCCGCTGCGATCATTCTGCTCGTCGCATTGTTGCTTGTGGTCGGACGGCGTGTTGCCCGGCGCAATTCTTGACGCCTGCGCGCCCTCGATGGTTGCCCGCGCAAGGAAAAATTCCGCTGGTGTGATTCCACCAGTTGACAGAACGACCGCGTCATTCGCATTCTACAATTCCAAGCCGAACTGAAATCCTGCCAGCACAGTAGCTCAAATTGTCCGCATTCGTCCTCGATCCTCCCGCAGGATTTTGACGATACCGGCGCCTGGGGCATACTCCATACCCGTTTTGCCTCATTCGCCGGGCGCGTAGTCCTTCCAGGAGAGTCCGAAGATGTCTACCAAAGCGCCCAATCCTGTTGACAAATATGTCGGCAGCCGTGTCCGCATGCGGCGGATCATGTTGGGCATGAGCCAGGAAAAGCTGGGAGAAAAGCTCGGCCTCACCTTCCAGCAGATTCAGAAATACGAGAAGGGCACCAACCGCGTCGGCGCCAGCCGGCTGCAGCAGATTTCCGAGATCCTGCAGGTGCCGGTCTCGTTCCTGTTCGACGGCGGACCGAGCGGCTCGACAACCGCAGAAGGCTTCAGCGAAGGCGCCTCGCCCAGTTACGTTTCCGACTTTCTCGCAACCTCCGAGGGGCTGGCGCTGACGCGCGCCTTCACGCGCATCGCCGACGCCAAACTCCGCCGCAGCATCGTCGAACTGGTCGAGCAGATCGCCGCCCGCGAAGGCCCCGACAAGCGCTGATCGGCGTCGTCATTCCTGCGACATGGCGATTGACGCGCCCGCCGGTGCGGGCGCATGACGTTGGTTCAATCGTTCTGAGATCATGATCCGATTAGACGGAATCGGATCATGATCTCACCTCTTTGTTTGAGCATGATCTCCGCGCAAACGCTTCGCGTTTGTCGCGAGGGAAAACCGGTTTCCACTTTTCCGGATCATGCTCCAGATGCCGGCGCACCAATGACAACGACATCCTTTAATCCTGCGGAGATTCTCGACGGCATCCGCCGCTGGGTGGAGATCGAGACGCCGACAGAAGCGCCCGAACAGGTCAACAAGCTCGCCGATCTCGTCGCCGAAGGCTATCGCAGCCTGCCGGCCACCCTGGAGCGGATCGCCGGCCAGAACGGATGCGGCGATCATCTCGTCGCGCGGTCGGCCTGGGGCCAGGACGCACCGGGAATCCTGGTGCTGAGCCATCTCGACACCGTGCACCCCCTCGGATTCATCCAGCGCCTGCCATTTTGTATCGACGGCGACAGCGCCTTCGGTCCCGGCATCTATGACATGAAGGGCGGCGCCTATCTCGCCTACCACGCCTTCAGGGAAATTTGCGCCAATGGCGCGCGCCCGCCGCTCGGCGTGACCCAGCTCTACGTTTCCGATGAGGAGATCGGCAGCCCGACCTCGCGGGCGCTGATCGAAGCCGAAGGCCGCAAAGCCAAATATGTGCTGGTGACCGAGCCGGCGCGCGACGGCGGCAAGATCGTCACCGGGCGCAAGGGCGTCGCCCGCTTCGAGATCTTCGTCAAGGGCGTGCCCTCGCACGCCGGTACGCGGCCCGAGGACGGCCGCAGCGCGATCCGCGAGCTCGGCAACATCATCCAGACGCTGGAGGCGATGAACGATCTGGCGCGCGGCGTCACCGTCAATGTCGGCGTGGTCAAAGGCGGCACCAAGCCGAACGTGATCGCGGAAGAGGCCTATGCCGAGGTCGACATGCGCGTGCCGACCACCGCCGATGCCGAAGAGCTGGTACCGAAAATACTCAATCTGAAATCGCGGACTGACGGCGTCAGCGTGCATGTGGTCGGCGAATTGAACCGGCCGCCTTATGAGAAGACCAACGCCGGCGCGGCGCTCTACGAACACGCCAAGGGGCTCGCAACCGAGATCGGCTTCGACCTCGTGGACACCTCGACCGGCGGCGGCTCCGACGGCAATTTCACGGCGCTGCATACGGCGACGCTCGATGGCCTCGGCGTCGACGGCAAGGGCGCGCATACCCATTACGAGCAGATGTATATCTCATCGATCGAGCCGCGCGCGCGGCTGCTCTATCGGCTGTATCAGACGCTGCGATGATGACGCCTTCCCGCGATCAGGAGCGCGACGCCCATGCGCATGGCTCATTCTTCGGACGGCGCAAGGGCCACAAGCTGCGCGCGCATCAGGCCGACCTGATCGAGCATCTGCTACCGCATCTCGCGCTCGACATCGCAAGCCCCGCGCCGGCCAGCCTCATCGAACTGTTCGATGACAACATCGAGGATGTCAGGCTCGAGATCGGATTTGGCGGCGGCGAACATCTCGCCGCCGAGGCCCGCGCGTTTCCGAATATCGGCTTCGTCGGCTGCGAGCCCTATGTCAACGGGATGGCCAAGATCCTGACCCAGATCGAGGCACACAATATCGGCAACATCCGCCTGTTCGCAGGCGACGCCGCCGAGCTGCTCGCCTGGGCGCCGTCGCAATCGATGCGGCGCATCGACCTGATCCATCCCGATCCCTGGCCGAAGCGACGGCACTGGAAGCGCCGCTTTGTCCAAGATGCCACCGTTGCCGCAATGGCGCGCATTCTCAAAGCGGGTGGCGAATTCCGCTTCGTCAGCGACATCGACGATTACTGCGCCTGGACTCTATGGCACCTGATGCGCTCGTCCGATTTCACCTGGCTGGCCGAGCGCGCCTCCGACTGGCAGGCTCCCTGGCCCGACTACACGATGACGCGCTACGGCGCCAAAGCCGAGCGCGAGGGACGCAGGGCGACGTATCTGCGGTTTCGCAGAATTTGACGCTTGTCATTCCGGGGCGCGCGTAGCGCGAGCCCGGAATCCATCGGGCCACACACACGCGGCGAAATGGATTCCGGGCTCACGCTACGCGTGCCCCGGAATGACGGCGTGGTTTGCACCTGGCATTCAAATCTGAGCGTCCGTCATTGCGAGCGCAGCGAAGCCACGGCACCACAAGCGCAATGACGATGAGAGAGAGACTACCGCGTCTTCCAGAAGTCCACGACGCGCTGGGCGGTGGAGGGCATCAGGCGCGTGAAGTTCAGCCGCGCGTTCTCGATGTCGGCGGGTGACGGCACGCGGTTGGGGCCGAGCCGAAGCAGGATCAGCGCGCGTACGGTGGCCCATTCGAGGCCGATGGTCTTGCCGGCGATCAGAATGGGATCGTAGCGCTCGCCGGTGATCAGGCGATCGAGCGTCGCGATCTTGACACCGGTCATCGCGGCCAGCGCGCACACCGATTCCTCGTATTTGAACGACTTGGCGAAATCGAGCAGCGCGATTTCGTTCAATTGATTGGCGTGATGCAACGCGAGGATCGTGCGCTGGGCCGGCGCGAAATCGCGCGCGCTGTCGACCTTCTCTCCCATGCCGTTGATCTCGCGGATCGCCTGCTTGATCGCGGCCTGCCGCTCCGGCTTGACCACGTCGAACAGGCGGCGGCGGACGATCTCGACGGAGCCTGCCACCAGCGTCTTCAACTGTTCGGGCGACAGATCCGCGCGCTGACCGACGGCGAGCGTCAGCACGCTGTCCTGGCTGGCACGCCGGATCAGCGTCGAATAGCCGCTCGTCGAGAATTCGGCACCGGCATTGCCGGCTGCGCGCCTGACAACGTCGCGATCGCCGCGGCGGACGATGACGTCGGTCAGATCGGTCGAGAGCTTCGGCCGCTCCGCCATCGCAAGCAGATGCTCCTGCCCCTTCGCGCGCGCGATTTCGACCAGGACCTGCTCGTCGATGACAGGCGACCGACGGAGCAGCGGCCCCGCGACAGCGATCTCGTCCTCGCGCGCAAGCTGCCCGATCAGGCTGCGCGGCGCATTCGATAGCAGCGACAGGCGTTCGGCGAGCTCCGCCCGCGCAGCACGCTCGGCGTGGGGGACCAGGCTCGTCAGGACGCCATCGAACAGATCGACATGGTCGGTACTGAAACTGGCCGCCCCCTGCAGGAACAATTCGCCGATCCGGCGCGCGGCCTCGGCGCGGCGCCTGGGGTCACCGATACGGACGATCTCGTCGAGTTCAGGGATCAGCGCAGTCGCTGTCGTCGTCATAAGCCTACCCAAACCGGCCCGCAGTGCCGGTTTTTGCGGCGCAATCTAGGTGGCGTTCGTGAACGAAGCGTTAGACATTCGCACCCAACTTTCCGATAGCGCAAATTTGCTCGGCCGCGGCCTCCGCCCCTTGCCTGACCGGGGAAAAAGCGCTATATCGGCAGCGACTTAAAGTTCTCATACGATCCGTATTGAGAGTGGGCCCCTCCGGACCCGCTCTTTTTTATTACCCGAACGAACCAGGCCGAGCCTGGTCCGGTTTGGGTAGTGCAACCAGAGCATGAACCCGAACAGCGGAAGCCTGTTGTCCGCAAGGATCATGCTCAAACACGAGAAATAAGATCATGGCCCGATCAGCGTGATCGTATCATGATCGAACGCCGGTCTAGGGCCGGCTAACCCACAGAACCGACAGCTCAAGACGTATCTTTGACCCTGGATATGACCGATCCAACCGCTGGTTCCGTCAACGCCGAATTGCTCGCCGAGCCGCGGCTCGTTGTCGAGCCCGGCGCTGCGGCGCGCGTGTCGGCAGTCGCCACCCCAGTCCTGCAGGGGCTGGGCTACCGTCTGGTGCGGATCAAAATCACCGGCGAGGCCGGCTGCACCGTCCAGATCATGGCGGAACGGCCGGACGGCTCGATGCAGATCGAGGATTGCGAGGCGATCTCGCGCGCGCTGTCGCCGGTGCTCGACATCGCAGATCCCATCGACCGGGCCTATCGGCTGGAAATCTCGTCGCCGGGCATCGACCGGCCGCTGGTGCGACGTTCGGACTTCGAGCGCTATGCCGGCCACCTCATCAAGATCGAGATGGCGGTGGCGCATCAGGGCCGCAAGCGGTTCCGCGGCACCTTGAACGGTGTCGAGGGTCACGCAGTGCGCCTACATCGGGATGACACACGCGAGGGTGAAGATGCGGACGTCTTGCTGGCGATGGAAGACATCGCCGAAGCAAGGCTGGTGCTGACCGACGAGCTGATCGCCGAATCGATGCGGCGCGGCAAGGCGCAGGAACGCGAATTGCGCCGCGAATTGGGGCTGGCCCCGCCACAACCCGCGCACGCAAAGAACAGCGATCCGAGCAAGAGCCATAAGCCGAAGCAAGGGACCGGCAAGAAACCGGCTCCGAAGAACACGAAACAACACCGCCTCGCCGCCGAACGGCTGCGCCGGGGCGAGACCGAGCCTGACGAAGGAGACTAGCCATGGCAGTCAGCGCCAATCGACTTGAACTGCTGCAGATCGCCGACGCCGTCGCGCGCGAAAAATCGATCGACCGCGGCATCGTGATTGCCGCGATGGAGGACGCCATTGCGAAAGCGGCGCGCGCCCGATACGGCAGCGAGACCGACGTCCACGCCGAGATCGACCCCAAGAAGGGCGAGCTCCGCCTATCGCGCCACATGCTGGTGGTCGACGTGGTCGAGAATGCTTCCAACCAGATTTCGCTGGCCGATGCCCAGCGCGCCAATCCCGGCGCCCGTGTCGGCGACACCATCGCCGACACGCTGCCGCCGCTCGAATACGGCCGCATCGCCGCGCAATCGGCCAAACAGGTGATCGTGCAAAAGGTGCGCGAGGCCGAGCGCGACCGGCAATACCAGGAATTCAAGGACCGCATCGGCGACATCGTCAACGGCGTCGTCAAGCGCGTCGAATATGGCAGCGTGATCGTCGACCTCGGACGTGGCGAGGCCATCATCCGCCGCGACGAGATGCTGCCGCGCGAAGTGTTCCGCAACGGCGACCGCGTCCGCGCCTATATCTTCGACGTCCGCCGCGAGACGCGGGGCCCGCAGATCTTCCTGTCGCGCACCCATCCGCAATTCATGGCGAAGCTGTTCGCGCAGGAAGTGCCGGAGATCTATGACGGTATCGTCGAGATCAAGGCAGTGGCCCGCGATCCCGGCTCGCGCGCCAAGATCGGCGTGATCTCGCGGGATTCGTCCGTCGATCCGGTCGGCGCCTGCGTCGGCATGCGCGGCTCGCGCGTGCAGGCCGTGGTCAACGAATTGCAGGGCGAGAAGATCGACATCATCCCGTGGTCGCCCGACATCGCGACCTTCGTCGTCAACGCGCTGGCGCCGGCCGAAGTCGCCAAGGTCGTGATCGACGAGGACCGCGAACGCATCGAGGTCGTGGTGCCCGACACCAACAACCAGCTCTCGCTGGCGATCGGCCGCCGCGGCCAGAATGTCCGCCTCGCCTCGCAGCTCACCGGCTGGGATATTGACATCCTCACCGAGCAGGAAGAGTCCGAGCGTCGCCAGGCCGACTTCGAGAATTCGACCCGCGTCTTCATGGAAGCGCTCAACGTCGACGAGGTCGTCGGCCAGCTCCTGGCGTCGGAAGGCTTCACCTCGGTCGAGGAACTGGCGATGGTGGATGTGAAGGAACTCGCCGGCATCGAAGGCTTCGACGAGGAAACCGCAACGGAGCTGCAGAACCGCGCCAAGGAATATCTGGAGCAGCTCGAGGCCGAGCTGGAAGCCAAGCGCAAGGAACTCGGCGTCGAGGATGCCGTGAAGACCGTCCCGGGCATAACCGCGAAGATGCTGGTCAAGCTCGGCGAGAACGACGTCAAGACCGTCGAGGATCTCGCCGGCTGCGCCACCGACGATCTGGTCGGCTGGACCGAGCGCAAGGACGGTGGCGAGCAGACCAAGCATACCGGGTTCCTCGACGGGATCGATATCTCCCGCGAGGACGCCGAGGCGATGATCATGCAGGCCCGCGTAAAGGCCGGCTGGATCACCGAGGCTGATCTCGCCAAGCAGAATGCCGAGGCGGAAGCCGCCGAAGAACCGACGGCCTAAGGAGATGGCCCGCGCATGCTCGCAATGGCTGACCCCGATCTGGATCATGGGCCGCGGACCGAAAAGTCCGCGACCATGCGGATGTGCGCGGTCAGCCGCGAGGTGCGCCCGATCGACCAGCTGATCCGCTTCGTCGTCGCCCCCACCGGCGAGGTGATCGCCGATGTGAAACGCAAGCTGCCGGGGCGCGGCCTCTGGCTTTCAGCCTCGCGCCGCACGGTTGCGGAAGCGGTCCGGCGTCACCAGTTTAGCCGGGGATTCAAGCGCGACGTCCGCGTCGCGGCAACTCTGCCCGATGATACCGAAGTGCTGCTGGTTCGCAGTAGCCTCGAGGCGCTGGCCATGGCCGCCAAGGCCGGCCGGGTCGTTTCCGGCTTCGGCAAGGTCGAGGACGCGTTGTCGCAGCGGGAAAGACCCCTAAGCCTGATCCATGCTTCCGATGCGGCCCCCGACGGAGTCCGCAAATTGGACGCGATCCTGCGGCAAAGGGGCGGAAAAGACGAAGATTCGTTGAAAATATCTGTCGTCACCGCGCTGACATCGGCAGAATTGGATTTGGCACTGGGCCGGTCAAATGTGATACATGCTGCCCTGCTCGCGGGCCCGGCGAGCAAGACGTTCCTGTCGCGCTGCCAGCTTCTGGTCCGATACCGGATGGCCGACGACGACAAGACCGCCGATGCGGCCAGAAATTCTAGCTAGAGCATGATCGGGAAGAGGGGAAACCGGCTTTCCGAAAAGATCATGTTCAAACAACGAGATGGAGCGGGATGACGGGTCCGAGGACAGTCATTTCGGTCTTTTGGAACTGCGACGACGACGCGTGCGAAAAGGCACAACGCTAACGAGATTAGGACTGCTGAATGGTTGATACCAAAACCCCTGGCGACAAGACTTTGAGTGTCCCGAGCAAGACCTTGACGCTGAAGCCACGCGTCGAGACGGGCACCGTGCGCCAGAGCTTCAGCCATGGCCGCAGCAAGCAGGTTGTGGTCGAAAAGCGCGGCAAGCGCCGCGTCGGTGGTGACGGCCCCGGAACCGAGCCGCACGCGCCCGAACCGGTGGCGGCCAAGCCCGCGCCGGCGCCCGCCAGGCCGCTCGGTCGTCCCGGCGGGTCTTCCCCATCGCAGCGCAACGCCGGCGGATCGGGCGTGGTCCTACGCTCCCTGACCGAGGACGAGCGCTCGGCCCGCGCCAGCGCACTCGCCGACGCCCGGCAGCGTGAGGTCGAAGAGCGCCGGCAGGCCGAAGAGGAAGCCAAGCGCCGCGCCAGCCGCGAAATCGCCGAGCGCGCCGAGCGTGAAGCCGCCGAAGCCCGTCGGCTGGCCGAAGAGGAACGTCATCGCCAGGAAGAGGAAGCCAAGCGCAAGGCCGAGATCGAGGCCAAGCGGCGCTTTGGCGAGGGCGAAGCGAAGCCAGCCGCAGCAGCCAAGCCAGCGGCCGCAGCAGCCCCTGCACCGGCGCCGGCGGCTCCAGCCCGTACCCCATCGACCCCGGGACGCCCATCTGCGACCCCGGGACGCACGTCGGCGACCCCGGCACGCACACCAGCATCGGCTCCAGCGGCGAAGGCGCCGGGCGTCGCCGCAGAGCCCGATGAAGACGAGGGTCCGCGCCAGGTCCGCCGTGGTCCCGGCGGCGCCATGCGCCCCGTAGCCGCCCCGAAGACCACCCACAAGCCGGGTCCGCAGAAGGAGCGTGGCCGCCTGACGGTTGTCACCGCGCTCAACGCCGACGACGTGCGCGAACGCTCGATCGCGTCCTTCCGCCGCCGCACCCAGCGCCTCAAGGGCCATGCGTCAAATGAACCGAAGGAAAAGCTGATCCGCGAAGTCACGATCCCGGAAGCCATCACCATCCAGGAGCTCGCCAACCGCATGTCCGAGCGCGCGGTTGACGTCATCCGGTTGTTGATGAAGCAGGGCTCGATGTACAAGATCACCGACGTGATCGATGCCGACACCGCGCAACTGATCGCCGAGGAACTAGGGCACACGGTGAAGCGCGTGGCCGCCTCCGACGTCGAGGAAGGCCTGTTCGACGTCGTCGACGACTCCACCGATACCGAGCCGCGTTCGCCCGTCGTCACGGTCATGGGCCATGTCGACCACGGCAAGACTTCGCTGCTCGACGCACTTCGTCATGCCAACGTGGTCTCCGGCGAAGCCGGCGGCATCACGCAGCATATCGGCGCCTACCAGGTGTTGTCGCCGGAAAGCGGCACGAAGATCACCTTCATCGACACGCCCGGTCACGCCGCGTTCACCGCGATGCGCGCGCGCGGCGCCAAGGTCACCGACATCGTGGTACTGGTGGTCGCGGCCGATGACGGCGTGATGCCGCAGACGGTCGAAGCGATCAATCACGCCAAGGCCGCCAGGGTTCCGATCATCGTCGCGATCAACAAGATCGACAAGCCGGATGCGCGGCCCGAGCGCGTGCGCACGGAACTGCTGCAGCACGAGGTGCAGGTCGAATCGCTCGGCGGCGAAGTCGTCGATGTCGAAGTCTCGGCCAAGAACAAGACCAATCTCGACCGGCTGCTCGAGATGATCGCATTGCAGGCCGAACTTCTCGACCTCAAGACCAACTCGCAGCGTCCGGCCGAAGGCACCGTGATCGAGGCCAAGCTCGACCGCGGCCGTGGTCCGGTCGCAACCGTGCTGGTGCAGCGCGGCACGCTCAGGGTCGGCGACATCATCGTCGCCGGCGCCGAGATGGGCCGCGTCCGCGCGCTGATCTCGGACCAGGGCGAGAATCTCGACGAGGCCGGTCCGTCCGTGCCGGTCGAAGTGCTCGGTTTCAACGGTCCGCCGGAAGCCGGCGATCGGCTTGCGGTGGTGGAGAACGAAGCTCGCGCCCGCCAGGTCACGAGCTATCGCGCGCACCAGAAGCGCGAGAACGCCGCCGCATCGATCTCGGGCATGCGCGGCTCGCTCGAGCAGATGATGTCGCAGCTCAAGACCGCGGGCCGCAAGGAATTCCCGCTGATCGTGAAGGCCGACGTGCAGGGCTCGCTCGAAGCGATCCTGGGCTCGCTGGAAAAGCTCGGCACCGAGGAAGTCGCCGCCCGCATCCTGCATGCCGGCGTCGGCGGCATCTCGGAATCCGACGTCACGCTGGCGGAAGGCTTCAACGCCGCGATCATCGGCTTCTCGGTGCGCGCCAACAAGGAGGCGGCCGCCGCCGCCAAGCGCAACGGCATCGAGATCCGCTACTACAACATCATCTACGATCTCGTGGATGACATCAAAAAGGCGATGTCCGGCCTGCTCGCGCCGACCCTGCGCGAGACCATGCTCGGCAACGCCCAGATCCTGGAGGTGTTCAACATCTCCAAGGTCGGCAAGGTCGCCGGTTGCCGCGTCACCGATGGTACGGTCGAACGCGGTGCCAATGTCCGCCTGATCCGCGACAACGTCGTCGTGCATGAAGGCAAGCTGTCGACGCTGAAGCGCTTCAAGGACGAAGTGAAGGAAGTCGTCGCCGGCCAGGAATGCGGCATGGCGTTCGAGAACTACGGCGACATGCGTGTCGGCGACGTGATCGAATGCTACCGTGTCGAAACGATCCAGCGCTCTCTGTAAGTCCAAGTCTTACGAAGCGCGGGAATTTCGAGCTGAACCGTCGTGCCCCGCGAAGGCGGGGCATCCAGTATCGCAATTGATTCTAGGCACAAAATACTGGATCACCCGCTTTTGCGGGTGATGGCGATAATTTGGGATTTTAGATAATGCCCCGTCATCAGAAGAAGAGTTCCGCCGCTGGCGGCTCGCAACGTCAGTTGCGCGTCGGCGAGACGGTACGCCATGCGGTTGCCGAGATTCTCTCGCATGGTGACGTCCACGATCCGGATCTTCAAGGCCACATCATCACCGTTCCCGAGGTGCGAATGTCGCCGGACCTGAAGCTCGCGACCATCTACGTGATGCCGCTCGGCGGACGCGACACCGAGACCGTGATTGCTGCGCTCGACCGCAACAAGAAATTTCTCCGCGGCGAGATCGCGCACCGCGTTAACCTGAAATTTGCACCTGACATCCGCTTCCGCGTCGACGACCGATTCGACGAAGCGGAACGTATCGAGAAATTACTGAGAACACCTGCGGTGCAACGTGATCTTGCACCCGATTCGGACGACGAGTGAGATGACCGTGACGACCGCAAACCCCGTGATCGAATCGCAGGACGTCGATTCGCATGCGGATGAAGAAAAAATTTCGGCGCCCGCGCGCGGCAACGAGACGCGTCGCGTCAACAACGATCCGCGCCAGAAACAGAAGCAGCAGGGTAACCAGCCGCGGCGCGACAAGCGCGACGTCCATGGCTGGGTCGTGCTCGACAAGCCGATCGGCATGACGTCGACGCATGCCGTCGCGGTGCTGAAGCGCCTGTTCCAGGCCAAGCGCGCCGGACACGCCGGCACGCTCGACCCGCTCGCCTCGGGCGGGCTGCCGATTGCGCTCGGCGAAGCCACCAAGACGGTTCCGTTCGTCATGGAAGGCCGCAAGCGCTACCGCTTCACGGTGGCCTGGGGCGAGGAACGCGACACCGACGACATCGAGGGCCGCGTGGTCAGGACCAGCGAACTCCGCCCCTCGGCCCAATCGATCCAGGAATTGCTGCCGCGCTTCACTGGCGTGATCGAGCAGATTCCCCCGCAATATTCCGCGATCAAGGTCCAGGGCGAGCGGGCCTATGACCTGGCGCGGGACGGCGAAACGGTCGAATTGCAGCCCCGGCCGGTCGAGATTCACGAATTAACCCTGGTGGAACATGGGGATGGGGGCCAGTCCGTGTTCGAGGCCGAGTGCGGCAAGGGAACCTATGTCCGCGCTTTGGCCCGGGATATGGGGCGGATTCTCGGCTGTTTCGGCCATATCTGCGCGCTCAGGCGGACCGTTGTCGGTCCGTTTACCGAACGGGACATGATTCCGCTGGAAGAATTGGAGGCTTTGTGTAATAGAGCCGCGTCTGGCGAGGGCAGCCTCGCCGACGCGCTTTTGCCCGTTGAGACCGCGCTGGACGACATCCCGGCACTGGCCGTCACACGGGCGGATGCGGCAAGGCTCCATCGGGGCCAAGCCGTTTTGTTGCGCGGACGGGATGCGCCCAATAGTAGCGGCACAGTCTATGTCACGGTGGCAGGCCGGCTTCTCGCGCTTGCCGAGATTGGCAATGGCGAAATCATCCCCAAGCGCGTGTTCAACCTGACCGGACTGACTGCCAGTTCGGCTCGCAACCATGGAAGTATTTGACGATGTCGATTACCGCCGAACGCAAAGCGGAAGTCATCAAGACGAATGCCCTCAAAGCCGGCGACACCGGCTCGCCCGAGGTTCAGGTCGCGATCCTGTCGGAACGCATCAGCAACCTCACCGAGCACTTCAAGACCCACGGCAAGGACAACCATTCACGCCGCGGCCTGTTGAAGCTCGTGTCGACGCGACGCTCGCTCCTCGACTACATCAAGAAAAAGGACGAGGCGCGTTACAAGGCATTGCTGGAAAAGCATAACATTCGTCGTTGATTTCAAGACTGCGCGCGCAACGTTAGCGCGCGTTTTCGCATGATCTTCCGAGAGACCGGAGTTTCAACCGTTCGGAGACGATCGTGCGCAAGAGCATGAACGTGACGACCGCATGTCGCACGCACTCATGTTCAAGCCTGGAGCATGACCCGGTTTTCCGGAAAGACCATGCTCAAACCTAAAGTGCCTAGCAGCAATCCGGCCGCTGGGCGGGGCAAGATGCCCATATGAACGAAAGGATGGACGCCATCCGGAACTTGAGAACCATGGCAGGATCGCCGGATACTGATCACGGCTTGCGATCAGTGTCCTGCCATCTTGCGCATGGTTTTTGCGTTTTGGAGGCCCGCTCTTTCGTGAAACCATGAAAGAAGACCAAAATGTTTACGACCCATTCCGTGGAGATTGATTGGGGCGGACGCCCCCTCAAGCTTGAGACCGGAAAGATCGCCCGACAGGCCGACGGCGCCGTGGTGGCGACCTATGGCGAGACCGTGGTGCTTGCCACCGTCGTCGCCGCCAAGACGCCCCGCGAAGGCGTCGACTTCCTGCCGCTGACGGTCGACTACCAGGAGAAGGCCTATGCCGCGGGCCGCATCCCCGGCGGCTACTTCAAACGCGAGGGCCGGCCGACCGAAAAGGAGACGCTGGTCTCCCGCCTGATCGACCGCCCGATCCGCCCGCTGTTCGTCGACGGCTGGCGCAACGAAACGCAAGTGATCATCACCACCCTGTCGCATGACATGGAGAACGATCCGGACATTCTGGCGATGGTTGCCGCTTCCGCGGCGCTGACGCTGTCCGGCGTGCCGTTCAAGGGCCCGATTGGAGCGGCCCGCGTCGGCTTCGCCAACGACGAATATGTGCTGAACCCGACGCTGGACGAGATGAACGAGACCCAGCTCGACCTCGTCGTCGCCGGCACCGCCGATGCCGTGCTGATGGTGGAATCGGAAGCCAAGGAGCTGAACGAAGACGTCATGCTCGGCGCCGTGATGTTCGGCCACCGGCACTTCCAGCCCGTCATCAACGCGATCATCGAGCTCGCCGAGAAGGCCGCGAAGGAGCCGCGCGAGATCACCGCGATCGACAACTCGGCGATCGAGAAGGACATGCTCGGCCTGATCGAGCAGGAACTCCGCACCGCCTATGCGATCCCGATCAAGCAGGAGCGCTATGCCGCAGTCGGCGCCGCCAAGGAAAAGGTGATAGCGCACTTCTTCCCGGAAGGGCAGGAGCCAAAATATGACAAGCTGCGCGTCGCCGACGTGTTCAAGGAGCTGGAAGCGAAGATCGTCCGCTGGAACATCCTCGACACCGGCAAGCGCATCGACGGCCGCGACGTCAAGACGGTGCGCAACATCGTCGCCGAAGTCGGCGTGCTGCCGCGCGCCCACGGCTCGGCGCTGTTCACCCGCGGCGAGACCCAGGCGATGGTCGTGACCACGCTCGGCACCGGCGAGGATGAGCAGTACATCGACGCGCTGTCCGGAACGTACAAGGAGACGTTCCTGCTGCACTACAACTTCCCGCCCTACTCGGTCGGCGAGACCGGCCGCCTGGGCGGCACCAAGCGTCGCGAGATCGGCCACGGCAAGCTCGCCTGGCGCGCGATCCATCCCGTGCTGCCGCCGCACCACGAATTCCCCTACACGGTGCGCGTGGTGTCTGAAATCACAGAGTCCAACGGCTCGTCGTCGATGGCCTCGGTCTGCGGCGCCTCGCTGGCGCTGATGGATGCCGGCGTGCCTCTGAAGCGGCCGACCGCCGGTATCGCGATGGGCTTGATCCTCGAAGATCAGCGCTTCGCGGTGCTCTCGGACATCCTCGGCGACGAGGACCATCTCGGCGACATGGATTTCAAGGTCGCCGGCACCGACCAGGGCATCACCTCGCTGCAGATGGATATCAAGATCGAGGGCATCACCGAGGAGATCATGCGCGTCGCGCTTGGCCAGGCCAAGGAAGGGCGCATCCACATCCTCGGCGAAATGGCGAAGGCCCTGACGGCGGCGCGCGCCGAGCTCGGCGAATACGCGCCGCGCATCGAGACCTTCAAGATCCCGACCGACAAGATCCGCGAAGTGATCGGTACCGGCGGCAAGGTGATCCGCGAGATCGTCGAGAAGACCGGCGCCAAGATCAACATCGAGGACGACGGCACCGTGAAGGTCGCCTCCAACGACGGCGAGGCGATGAAGGCTGCGATCAAGTGGATCAAGTCGATCACCTCCGAGCCGGAGATCGGCCAGATCTACGAGGGCACCGTGGTCAAGGTGATGGAGTTCGGCGCCTTCGTGAACTTCTTCGGCGCCAAGGACGGCCTCGTCCACATCAGCCAGCTCGCATCCAACCGCGTGCAGAAGACCTCCGACGTCGTCAAGGAAGGCGACAAGGTCAAGGTCAAGCTGCTCGGCTTCGACGACCGCGGCAAGACGCGGCTGTCGATGAAGGCGGTCGACCAGGAGACCGGCGAGGATCTGGAGGCCAAGCAGAAGCCCGACGCGTCGGCGCCGCGCGAGGCCGCCGGCGAGTGAGCGCCCGGACGACAATAGAATAACTAAAAATGGGCGGCCTCGATGGCCGCCCTAAGTTTATGTGGGGCTTTGCAAATCAACCGTGGCTGATGGCCATGTGCGGTTTGGCCGCGATATCGTGATCGTACTTTGTCGGAACCGCTTCACGTCTTGCGCCTACAATAAGACAGCATGCTTTCCTTAAGCCCGGAGGTCACGATGTCATTCCTGTCCCGCCGCCGCCTGATGATGGCCGCAACCGGTCTCGTCGCCGCAGCCACTTCGCCGCGAATGGCGTTCGCGCAAGGCTCGGCCCAGCCGCCTGCCGGTCCGTTCAAGGTGGATCCGCTGCCATATCCCGCCAATGCGCTGGAGCCGCATATCGATGCGCTGACGATGCAGATCCATCATGACAAGCATCACCAGGCCTATGTGAACAACGTCAACGCGATCGCCAAAGATCATCCGCAGATCGCCGAAAAGCCGGTCGCGGATGTGCTCGCCAATCTGAACAACGTGCCGGAAGCCGTCCGCACCGGCGTCCGCAACAATCTCGGCGGCCACGCCAACCACACCATGTTCTGGCAGATCATGGGACCGAATGGCGGCCAGCCGGAGGGCGAGGTGCTCGCCGCGATCGACCGCGACCTCGGCGGAATGGAGAAACTGCGGACCGACTTCAACGCAGCCGGTGGACGCGTATTCGGTTCGGGCTGGGTGTTCGTCACGGTGACCAAGGACGGCAAGCTCGCGCTCGAGACCCGCCCGAACCAGGACAGCCCGCTGATGGACGGCAAACGCACGCTGTTCGGCAACGACGTCTGGGAGCACGCCTATTATCTGCATTACCAGAATCGCCGCCCTGACTATCTGCAGGCCTGGTGGAACACGGTGAACTGGAAGGCGGTCGGCGACCGCTACGCGGCCGCAAAGGCAGGCACGCTCGGCGTGTAGTCCACACGCGACAGCCGTACCACACGGCCGGGGGCGCGATATCGTCTCCGGCCGCTTCGCTGCACCGCCGAACTTCATGAGCAATCTTCCCTTCAGGGCGCCCCAGAATTGGCCGTTGCCAATGCAAGCGTTCGGAGCGATGAACGCGTCTTCGCCCGTGAAAGGTTCAGCATCATGATCCAGCTCTATTGGTCGCCTCGTTCGCGCTCGTTCACCTGCCTGTGGCTGATGGAAGAAACCGGACTGCCGTATGAGCGCGTGCTGACCGACATTTCGACCGGCGCACAGAAGGCGCCGGAGTTCCTGAAGATCAATCCGATGGGCAAGGTGCCGGCCTTGAAGGACGGCGATGTTGCGCTCGGCGAAGCCGCCGCGATCTGCGCCTATATTGCGGATCGCTATCCGGAAACGAAGTTGGCACCGGCGGTCACTGATCCGAGGCGGGCAAGGTTTCTGCAGTGGCTGTTCTTCGCGCCGAGCTGCATCGAGCCGGCGCTGATCCAGATCTTCACCAAGCTCGAGGTGCCCACCAGCACCGCCGCATGGGGCAGCGCGACACAGGTGTTCGACGTGCTCGACACCGAACTGCAGAAGGGACCGTGGATCCTCGGCGAGGATTTTTCCGCCGCCGACATCGTGGTCGGCTCGGGCCTGAATTATGCGGTGCGGCTGTTCAAGATGGTGCCGTCACGGCCGTCCTTCGAGGACTATATCGCGCGCTGCGCCGCGCGCCCGGCGTTCCAGCGCGCGGAGAAGATTGCCGCAGGTTAGCGCTTGTAGGGTGGCCAAAGCGCAGCGTGCCCACCATCCGCATTCCGCTCGTGACGGTGGGCACGCTGCGCTTTGCCCACCCTACGATTTCGAGCTACTCCGCCTTCAGGTCTTCCGGGCGCGGCATCGAGATCACGTTGTAGCCGGAATCGACGTAGTGGACTTCACCGGTGACGCCACCGGAGAGATCGGACAGCAGATAGAGTGCGGACCCGCCGAGCTCATCGAGCGTCACGCCGCGGCCGAGCGGTGAATGCTTCTGCTGAAACGCGAACATCGCGCGTGCATCGCCGATGCCCGAACCGGCAAGCGTGCGCACCGGACCCGCTGAAATCGCGTTGATGCGGATGGCGCGCGGGCCGAAATCGGCGGCGAGATAGCGCACGGAGGCTTCCAGCGCCGCCTTCGCAACCCCCATCACGTTGTAATTGGGCATCACGCGCATCGATCCGCCGAACGTCAGCGTGATCATGGCGCCGCCGGTTTCCGGCATCAGCTCGGCTGCGCGCTTGGCGAGCTCGGTGAAGGAGAAGCAGGAGATCAGCATGGTGCGCGAGAAATTCTCGCGCGTGGTGTCCGCATAGCGGCCCTTCAGCTCGTTCTTGTCGGAGAAGGCGACAGCATGGACGAGAAAATCGAGCTGACCCCATTTCTCGCGCAAGGCTGCGAACACCGCATCGACGCTGGCGAGATCCTCGACATCGCAGGGCAGCACGGTGTCGACGCCGAGCGACTGCGCCAGCGGCTTGACGCGCTTGCCGAGCGCCTCGCCCTGATAGGTGAAGGCGAACTCGGCGCCCTGCGCATGGAGCGTCCTGGCGATGCCCCATGCGATCGAGTGATCATTGGCAACGCCCATGATCAGTCCGCGCTTGCCTTTCATCAGGTCCTGCATTGCCCGTCCGCTCCATTTATTCGCGATGTCATCACCCGCGAAAGCGGGTGATCCAGTATTCCAGAGGCGCTAGCAATCAGTCTGAAAGGCCGCGGCATACTGGATGCCCCGCCTTCGCGGGGCATGACGGATAAATAGATTACGCATCCAGCCGCTTGAACACCAGCGTCGCGTTGGTGCCGCCGAAGCCGAAGGAATTCGACAACACGGTGCCGAGCTTCGCATGATCGATGCGCTTGCGCACGATCGGTATGTCGGCGAAGACGGGATCGAGCTCGGTGATATGCGCGCTCTCGCAGATGAAGCCGTTGTTCATCATCAAGAGCGAATAGATCGCCTCCTGCACGCCGGTGGCGCCAAGCGAGTGGCCGGTCAGCGCCTTGGTCGCCGAGATCGGCGGACATTTCTCTCCGGTGCCGAACACTTTGCGGATCGCCTCGATCTCCGGCGGATCGCCGGCCGGCGTCGAGGTCGCGTGCGGATTGATGTAGTCGATCGGCGTCGTCACCGTCGACAGCGCCATGCGCATGCAGCGCTCGGCGCCTTCGCCCGAGGGCGCCACCATGTCGTAGCCGTCGGAGGTCGCGCCGTAGCCGACGATCTCGGCATAGATGCGTGCGCCGCGCGCCTTGGCATGTTCAAGCTCTTCCAGCACCACGACGCCGGCGCCGCCGGCAATGACGAAACCATCGCGGTTGATGTCGTAGGGGCGCGAGGCGGTGGCCGGCGTGTCGTTATATTTCGACGACATCGCGCCCATGGCGTCGAACAGCACCGACAGCGTCCAGTCGAGTTCCTCGCAGCCACCGGCGAAGATCACGTCCTGCTTGCCCATCTGGATGATCTCGGAGGCATTGCCGATGCAATGGTTCGACGTCGCGCAGGCCGAGGAGATCGAATAGTTCACGCCCTTGATCTTGAACCAGGTCGCAAGCGTCGCGGAAGCGGTCGACGACATGCCCTTGGGAACGGCGAACGGACCGACCCGCTTCGGGCCCTTGGTGCGCGCGATGTCGGCGGCCTCCACCAGCGTGCGCGTCGACGGCCCGCCCGAACCCATGATGATTCCGGTGCGCTCGTTGGAGACTTCGTCCGCCTCGAGCCCGGCATCGCGGATCGCCTGCTCCATCGCCACGTGATTCCATGCCGCACCATCGGCCAGAAACCGCATCGCGCGGCGATCGATCACCTCGGCCGGCTTGAGCGTCGGCGCGCCTTGCACCTGCGAACGGAAGCCGAGCTCGGCATATTTCTCCGCGCGGGTAATCCCGGACTTCGCCTCGTGAAGGCTCGCAAGCACTTCCTGGGTGTTGTTTCCGATGGACGAGACAATGCCCATCCCGGTGATGACAACCCGCCTCATGATCGCCTCGCCCTGCCGTTAGTTTTCTGTGCGATGGTTTCGGTCACGCCGGGGCCGTGCCCTGCTTGAACAGCCCAACCTTCAAATCCTTCGCGCGATAAATAATCTCGCCGTCCATGGAAAGCCAGCCATCGGCAATGCCGAGCACCAGCTTCGAGCGCATCACGCGCTTAATATCTACGTTGTACACAACCTTGCGCACATTCGGCAGAACCTGACCGGCGAGCTTCAGCTCGCCAAGCCCGAGCGCCCGCCCGCGTCCCTCGCCGCCGATCCAGCCGAGGTAAAAGCCAACCATCTGCCACATCGCATCCAGGCCGAGGCAGCCGGGCATGACGGGATCGTTCTTGAAGTGGCAGCCGAAGAACCAGAGATCCGGCTTCACATCGAGCTCGGCGCGCACCAATCCCTTGCCGAACTCGCCACCGGTCTCGGAGATATCGCTGATGCGGTCGAACATCAGCATCGGCGGCAACGGCAACTGGGCATTACCGGGACCGAACATCTCGCCCCTGCCGCACGCCAGCAAATCCTCGTACTCGTAACCGCTGCGCCGCTCCAGCATCCTCTTTCCACTCTCCTCAATGTCCCGGTGAAGCGCTCTCGAACGAACCGGACCGTTTCCCCGGCGGGACAAGATTTCCCGCAACGCGGCGCTACCTTGGGCGCGAACGGCGTCTCTACCGAATTCGCATATGTGGTCCGCGCGCTCTGTAACATAGGCATGAAGGTGCGGCAAAGTGCCGGAATGGGTTAAATTGCTGCATCCCCAGAGGGTTCCGGTCGGGCCGCCTGCGTCGGCCCTAGTTGCGAGGAACTTGCATCTGAAGGATTTCCTTCTTATAGTGTTTGGAATATTGCCCGAGTTAGGTGTCTAGAGTGCATATGAGCGACGAAGTTCCGCATGTGAGCGATGACGCTGGTCAGATCGCCCGCAGCCCCGGTCATCAGCCGGCGCTGACCGGTTGTCCATGGCATGACGTCAATGAAATGCTGCAGGCGGCAGGCCTTCGGCCGACCCGTCAGCGCATGGCGCTGGGCTGGCTCCTGTTCGGCAAGGGCGCCCGCCATCTGACCGCAGAAATGCTTTACGAGGAGGCGACGCTCGCGAAGGTTCCGGTGTCGCTGGCCACCGTCTACAACACGCTGAACCAGCTCACCGATGCCGGCCTGCTGCGTCAGGTCAGCGTCGACGGCACCAAGACCTATTTCGACACCAACGTCACCGCGCACCACCATTTCTATCTCGAGAACAACCACGAGCTGGTCGACATTCCCGACCCGCATCTGGTGCTCTCCAAGATGCCGGATATCCCGGAAGGCTACGAGATCGCGCGCATCGACATGGTGGTGCGGCTCCGCAAGAAGCGCTGAGCTTCGGTACCTCAACACAAGCGGAAATTCCGTAGGGTGGGCAAAGGCGCGTTTGCGCCGTGCCCACCGTTAACGTCTGTGCTCTCGATGGTGGGCGCGCTTCGCTTTGCCCACCCTACAGCATCATCGCCGGAATTCGGCTAATCCACCTTCTCGTCGGCGTAGACGCCCCACAGGCGCTGCTGCTCGATCCAGCCATCGAAGCCGTTGCCGGTGACGCGGCACCAGCTATTGGCGCATTTCCTCACCTGCGCGATGACGCCGGCCTGCAGCCGCGCCGCCACCGCACTCGTCGCGTCCGGGCGATCGTAGAGCGAGGCCAGATCGTCCTTGTGCTTCATCGTGACGACCGCGGTGCGGCGACCCGATAGCAGCGAATGATAGACCCAGCCTTCGGCGCCTTCGGAATCGCGCACCCGGCGCCAGTTCTCGAACTCGGCGGTGATTTCGACCGGCAGGCCGGAGCGGGTGTAGACCCAGGCGACGTCATTGTCCTTGGTCGGGCCGGCGCGGACGTTCACATGATCGGACTTGAGGCTGACGTAACGGGGTATCGGGAGGCCGCTGGTGGTTGGGCTTGCATCCTTGGCCGAATGTCCTGGGGATACCGAGGTGCCGAGCATGCACCCGACCAGCATCGCCAACCAACTCAACCGCCCCAACGCCATCAACTCGTCTCCTGCCGAGAACGCCAACTCAAATTCTGCGAGTTGAACCCGTGAACGCCCAGAACCCCAGACCCTTGCGCCGCGCGTCAATGCCCCGGCCCGTCTTGCCGAGGGGTTCTTGTGTTGGCCCGGTCTTCTGCTAGAGAGGACGGAACGTTTAGAACCAGAACGCCCGACTTTTCCTTGGAAACCCGAGGCAAGCATCGGGGAACCCAGGGAAACGTGAAGGAAACGCCGGGACCGCGCAGCAACCGCAGTTTCGAACAACCGGGTTAATGAGGCCTGAACGGCGAAGCCTTTGACGGGCCGAAGCCTCATGAGAGCAGGACATGTCGGTTAAGAAGAAGCCTCTCGTCGTCGTCACCCGCAAGCTGCCGGATTCGATCGAGACCCGGATGCGCGAATTGTTCGACGCCAGGCTCAATCTCGACGACACGCCGATGACGTCGGAGCAGCTCGCGGAAGCCGTGCGCACCGCTGACGTGCTGGTGCCGACCGTCACCGACCTGATCCGCGAGGACGTTCTCAACCAGCCCGAGTCCAAGCTCCGGCTGATCGCCAATTTCGGCAACGGCGTCGACAATATCGACGTCGCGGCGGCGCATGCGCGCGGCATCACCGTGACCAACACGCCGAAGGTGCTGACCGAAGATACCGCCGACATGACCATGGCGCTGATCCTCGCGGTGCCGCGACGGATGATCGAAGGCGCCTCGATCCTGACCGAGGGCAAGCACTGGCCGGGCTGGTCGCCGACCTGGATGCTCGGCCATCGCATCGGAGGAAAAAGGCTCGGCATCATCGGCATGGGCCGCATCGGCCAGGCGGTGGCGCGCCGTGCCCGCGCCTTCGGCCTGCAGATCCATTATCACAACCGACGCCCGGTGGCCCCGCGCATCGCCGACGAGCTTGGCGCCACCTATTGGGAAAGCCTCGACCAGATGCTGGCGCGGATGGATATCCTCTCGGTGAACTGTCCGCATACGCCTGCAACCTTCCACCTGCTTTCCGCGCGGCGGCTGAAGTTGATCCGAAAAGATGCCTATATCGTCAACACTGCGCGCGGCGAGGTGATCGACGAGGACACGCTGATCAAGCTGATCGAAGCCGGAGAGATCGGCGGCGCCGGCCTCGACGTCTATGAGCACGAACCGGCGGTCAACCCGAAGCTGGTGCGGCTCGCCAAGGCAGGCAAGGTGACGTTGCTGCCGCATATGGGCTCGGCCACCATCGAGGGCCGCGTCGAGATGGGCGAGAAGGTGATCATCAACATCCGAACCTTCCTCGACAACCACAAGCCGCCGGACCGCGTGCTGCCGAGCATGTTGTGAGCGTGGTGCACCCGTAGCACCTGTAGCCCGGATGGAGCGCAGCGCAATCCGGGATAGGTCTTTCCGGGGACAAAGTGGCCCCGGATTGCGCTTCGCTCCATCCGGGCTACGAGCTTTTTTTCCTCCGCTCCCGCTTGCGCCAGTCGGCAACGAACGCCACGAAGGCGGCGAGTGCCGGCGGCGGTTGGCGGCGGCTCGGATAATAGAGGAACGGACCCGGGAACGGCGCGCACCAATCGTCGAGCACGCTGACCAGCGCGCCGGATTTGACGCCATAGCGCACGTATCCCTCGAACGTGGCCCAATAACCGACACCGTCATGGACGGCCCGCAACGCAAGGCCGAGATAGGTTGCGATCAGCTTGGCCGGCGGCGACACCTTGACCAAGCGTCCTGCTTTTTCGAACTCCCAATCGTACATTGCGCCGCTGCCGAAGCGGGTGCGGATACAGGGATGGTCGAGCAGGTCCTTTGGCTGCGTCGGCCGGCCATGCTGCGCGACATAGTCGCGCGAGGCCACGACTGCGTAGCGTTGCGGCGGCCCAAGCGATACCGCGATCATGTCCTGCGCGAGATGCTCGCCATAGCGCACGCCGGCATCGAACCCTTCCGCGACGATGTCGACGAACGCGCTCTCGGCGATGATCTCCAGATCGACTTGCGGATATTTTGCCAGGAACGGCGCCACCATCGGCGCCAGCACCAGGTCGATGGCCGGCGGCGGCGCATTGATGCGCAGGCGACCTGACGGCACGCCGCGTAAGCCGCGCACCTGATCGAGCGCCGCGCCGACGTCGCGCATCGCAGGGCCCACGCGCGCAAGCAACAGTTCGCCAGCCTCGGTCAGCGCCACGCTGCGCGTGGTGCGGTTCATCAGGCGCACGCCGAGCCGCTCCTCCATGTCGCGCAGCCGCTGGCTGAGGCTGGAGACCGAGACGCGTTGCTCCAGCGCCGCGCGCCGAAAATTCTGCGTGCGGGCCACGGCGAGGAAGGCTTTAAGGTCGCGAAGGTCGAAATCCTGCATTGTTCGATATACTGAACAAGCTATTCGGGATTGTCCAGCTTATCAGCGTAATGGAAAGCACGCATATCCGCCCTCGTCACGCGGCGCAAACAGCCGCTTTTCGAGGAGAGCCAACATGGAACAACGCAAACTCGGTTCAACCGGCCCCACCGTTTCGGCCCTTGGTCTCGGCTGCATGGGCATGTCGGAGGTCTATGGACCGGTCGATCGCGGCGAGAGCATCGCCACGATCCATGCAGCACTCGATGCCGGAATCACGCTGCTCGACACCGGCGACTTCTACGCCATGGGCCACAATGAAATGCTGGTCCGCGAAGCGCTGAAGGATCGCCCGCGCGACAAGGCGCAGATCAGCGTGAAGTTCGGTGCGTTGCGCGGTCCCGGCGGCGAATTCGCAGGGATGGATTGCCGCCCCGCCGCGATCAAGAATTTTCTTGCCTATTCGCTGCAACGGCTCGGCACCGACTACATCGACATCTACCGACCCGCGCGTCTCGATCCCAACGTTCCCATCGAAGAGACGATCGGCGGCATCGCCGAGATGGTGAATGCCGGCTACATCAGGCATATCGGCCTGTCCGAAGTCGGCTCCGACACGATCCGACGGGCGCATGCCGTGCACCCGATCGTCGATCTCCAGATCGAATATTCGCTGATCGCACGCGGCATCGAGCGCGACATCCTCAAGACCTGCCGCGAGCTCGGCATCGGCATCACCGCCTATGGCGTGCTGTCCCGCGGCCTGATCAGCGGCCACTGGACGAAGGACAGCGGCAAGGTTGGCAAGGACTACCGGCTGATGACGCCGCGCTTCCAGGGCGCGAACCTCGACGCCAATCTCGCGCTCGTGGAGTCGTTGCGCGCGATCGCCAGCGAGATCGGCGCAACGCCGGCACAGGTCGCAATCGCCTGGGTGGCGGCGCAGGGCAAGGAGATCGTGCCGCTGGTCGGCGCCCGCACCCGCAACCGTCTCACCGAAGCACTTGGCGCGATCAAGGTCACGCTGACTCAGGCTCACCTTGCGGCGCTGGCAAAAGCCTTCCCGCCGGATGTCGCCTCGGGCACGCGCTATGCCGCCGAGCAGATGGCACATCTGGACAGCGAGAAGCCGGCCACAACGTAACGACCGCAATCAGGTGCGATGCGCGCTCAGATCGGTGATGACGGGGTTGTCACCGTTGAGCGGATTGGCCGGATCGCGCGCGTAACGCAGGGTCTCGAAGCGCATCGCGCGCGCATCCACCATCAAGAGGCGCCCGACCAGGCCCTCGCCGAAGCCGACGATTTCGCGGATCGCCTCCAGCGCCATCATCGAGCCCAGGATACCGGCGAGCGCGCCCATCACGCCGGCTTCCGCGCAGGCCGGCACCGTGCCGGGCGGCGGAGGTTCGGGAAACAGGCAGCGATAGGTCGGATTGAACTCGCCGGCAGCGTTTTTCTCATGCGCGCGGATCGTGGTCAGCGAGCCGTCGAACACGCCGAGCGCGGCCGTGATCAGCGGCTTGCCGGCGAGGAAGCAGGCATCGGAGACGAGATAGCGCGTCTCGAAATTATCGGAGCCATCGAGCACCAGATCATAGCCGCCGATCAGCGACATCACGTTATCAGCGTCGAGCCGCACCGCATGCGCCTCGAAATTGACATGCGGGTTGAGCGCATGGATCTGCTCCGCGGCGCTGTCCACCTTGCGTTTGCCGATGTCCGGCGTCGCATGGATGACCTGGCGCTGCAGATTGGAGAGCGACACGATATCGTCATCGACGACCCCGAGCGTGCCGACGCCGGCCGCCGCCAGATACATCAGCGCCGGCGCACCAAGGCCGCCGGCGCCGATCACCAGCACCGAAGCCTCCTTCAGCGCCGCCTGCCCGGGGCCGCCGACTTCGCGCAGCACGATGTGACGGGCGTAGCGTTCGAGTTCGTCAGCAGTCAGCATTGTCGCTTAGATCCTTATCGCTACAGCCAGACCCTCATGGTGAGGAGCGCGGCACGCGCATTTCCGGACGATGCTATCGCGTCGCCGGGCGAACCATGAGGCCCGCTCGCGCCCGTGGCCCATCCTTCGAGACGGCCGCTTCGCGGCCTCCTCAGGATGAGGTCGGAGTCGTGAACCCAGGTGCGGTTGTTGCCGACCAAGCAGATGTGCATAATCGGCCCACCGCGCAATAACCTCCCGGATTTGTCATGAGATCGATGCTTTCGGCAACATTGATAGTCGTGACAATGGGCACCGCGCAGGCGCAGACGACGCCGCCTGCGACCGCGGGCGCCAAGCCAAAGACGGTCGCGACCGTGCCGGTCCGCCCCGCGCTGCAGAAGCCCGAGGAGACGGCCAACGGGATGACGCAGGCCGAGCGGCTCGCGCTGCAATCCGATCTCGCCTGGGTCGGCCAGTATAATGGCGCGATCACGGGCGATGTCAGCGAGCGCATGGTCAATGCGATCAAGGAATTCCAGAAATCGCGCGGCGGCAAGCCCACCGGCGTGCTGAACCCGCAGGAGCGCGGCGTGCTGGCCGAAACCGCGCGGCGCAAGCAGGAGAGCGTCGGATGGCGGATCGTCACCGAGCCCGGCACCGGAGCGCGGCTCGGCATTCCCAGCAAACTGGTTCCGCAACTCGCAAGCGGCGTCGACGGCGCCAAATGGACCTCGCCGACGGGGACCGTCCAGGTCGTGCTGGCGCGCCGCAAAGAGGCGAACCCGACCACCGCAAAACTTGCCGAACGCGAGAAGAAGGAGCCGGGACGGACCGTCGACTACACCGTCGTCAAGCCGGACTTCTTCGTGCTCTCGGGCCTGCAGGGGCTGAAGAAATTCTACATCCGCGGCATGTTCAAGGGCGACGAAGTCCGCATCCTCACCATCCTCTACGACCAGGCGACTGAAAATACCGTCGAGCCGGTGGTGATCGCGATGTCGAGCGCCTTCAACGCGTTTCCGACCGGTCCGCAGGTTGCCGGTCCCCCGCCGCGCAAAACCGTGGAATACGGCACCGGCGTAATCGTCAGCGATGACGGCGCGATCGTCACCGACCGGCTGGTCACCGACGAATGCATCGCGATCACGATCGGCGGCCACGGCAATGCCGACCGGATCGCCGAGGACAAGGAGCACGATCTCGCGCTGCTGCACATCTATGGCGCGCGAGGATTGAAGCCGCTGAATGTCGGCGCCACTGGCGCCAAGCCGGCGCTCGACCTCACCGGCATCGCCGATCCGCAGAACCAGGGCGGCGGCAACGCCGTGAGCAGCGCCAAGGCGACAGCCACGCCTATCGGCAGCGACGTCACCCTGACACCGGCGCCCGCGATCGGCTTCTCCGGCGCCGCGGCGCTCGATGCCGACGGCAAGTTCGCCGGACTCGCGCTGCTGAAGCCGGTGGTCGTCGCCGGCCCCGCGAACGCGGCACCTGCCTCGCAGGCGATGCTGGCGCCGGCCGAGACGGTGCGCGACTTCCTGAAAGCGCATGGCGTGACTGCGAATGGCACATCGTCCGACGCAAAAGCCGCCGTGGTGCGCGTGATCTGCGTGCGGAAATAGCGCTCGCTCCCCGCCTCGCCCCGCTTGCGGGGAGAGGCCGGATTGCATCGGCAGATGCAATCCGGGTGAGGGGCTGCCTCCGCGAACTCATCTCTCACCGAATTCGCGGAGACAGCCCCTCACCCCAACCCTCTCAGGGCGAGCTCTGCTCGTCCCGCCCCCGCAAGAGCGGGGCGAGGGAGCGCACCGAGCGCCTCACACCAGCCTGAACCTCACGCCCGCACGCGCCAGCCCACCGGCGATCCCGACCGGCGTGCCGTCGGCGCGCCAGCAGGCGGCGCCTTGCATGCAACCATCCTCTTCAAACTGGATCGCGTTCATGCCGCCGGCGACGGAGGATACCGGCGCAACCGTGTGACCCAGACTCGCGAGTTTCTCGCGCACGCTCTCGGGAACGGCGAGCTCGACTTCGAGCGCATTGCCCTCGGTCCACACCCGCGGCGCCTCGACCGCTTCCTGCAGGCTCATGCCGTGGTCGATCAGGTTGATCAGCGCCTGCATGGCGCTGGGGAAGATGCGTTTTCCCCCGGGCAGGCCCAGCGCATACTTCAGCTTGCCGTCGCGCAAGGCCATCATCGGCGACATCGAAGTGGTGACGCGCTTGCCCGCTGCCAGCGACAGCGCGTGGCCGGGACGCGGATCGAACAGATGCATGTAATTGTTCGCGACGGCACCTAAGCCCGGGATCAGGATCTTCGCGCCGAATAGATTGTTGATGGTCTGGGTGGTCGCGACCACGTTGCCGAACGCATCCGCCGCGGTCAGATGCGTGGTATGCGCGCCTTCGAGCTGCGCAACGCCCGCGCCCCAGGCCTGCGCCCGATTGGGATCGATCGCACGGCGGCGCTCCTCGGCATAGGCTTTCGACGTCAGCCGTTCCACGGGAACGTTGACATAGGCGGGATCGCCGCTCGCCGCCGCACGGTCGGCAAAGGCGATCTTCAGCACTTCGGCGAGATAGTGGATCGTCTCGGCGGTGCCGAAACCGAGGCTCGCGATGTCGTAGCCTTCGAGGATATTCAGCATCTCCGCGATATGCACGCCCGATGCCGCCGGCGGCGGTGGTCCCAGGATGGCCCAGCCGCGATAATCGGCGCGGATCGGCTGGCGCTCGACGGTCTTGTAGGCTGCGAGATCGGCGCGGCGAATATATCCGCCGTTCTTCTCCATGTAATCGACAAGGATATCGCCGAGCGAGCCCTGATAGAGCGCGGCTTCACCATGCTCGGCGATATACCGCAGGGTCTCCGCGTATTCGGCCTGCACCACGCGTTCGCCGATCTTCAGCGGTTCGCCGTTCGGAAGGTAGATCGCCGAAATCGGCTTGTCCTTCAGCATGTCGGCAGCGCTCTCGCGGATGCATTCGTGCAGGTAAGGCGTCACGGCATAGCCGCGGGCGGCATGCTTGATCGCGGGCTGCATGACATCGGCAAGGCTCATGGTGCCGAAACGCCGCAGCGTCTCGCACCAGGCCATCAGCGAACCCGGCACTGCAACCGCCTTCGGGCCGACGCAATTCTCTTCGCCGACGGTGTCGAACACGTCATGCGCCGCGCCCGGCTTCGAACTGTAAGTGTCGGGACGGACCGCGAGCGGCACGGTGCTCTGGCCGTCGATGAAGCGATGCGTGCCGTCGGCGAGGCGGATATGCGCCATGCCGCCGCCGATGATGCCGACCATCATCGGCTCGACCACGGTCAGCGTGAACAATGTCGCGATCGCCGCATCGATGGCATTGCCGCCGGCGGCCAGCATCTCGGCGCCCGCGCTTGAGGCCAGCGGATGATTGCTGACCACCATGCCGCGGCTGGAGATGGCTGGTTGCTTCTCGCATTCGAAACTTGTCGCCGCGCGATCGCGCCAATTGTCGCTCATGACGTCGCTCCCCTTGTTGTTGGTTATTTCTGGCATTTCGGGCACCAGAAGGTCGAACGGCCGTTCTGGGTGAAGCGTTTCACGGTGCCGCCGCAGCCTGGAGTCGGGCACTTCTCGCCTTCGCGATCATAGACCTGAAACGAATGCTGGAAATAGCCGAGCTCGCCATTGGTCTGGCGATGATCGCGCAACGATGAGCCGCCGGCCTTGATCGCCTGGTTCAGCACATCGTGGATCGCAGTGACCAATCGTTTGGCATGCTCCGTCGGCTCCCCCCCGGCAACGCCCTTGCGTTGTCCGGCCTTCGTGGCAAGCGTCGCCGCCAGCCGCCGCGGCGACAGGTGCGAGCGAAACAGCGCTTCGCAGACATAGATATTGCCGAGTCCTGCGACCACGCGCTGGTCGAGCAGCGCCGCCTTCAGGCTGGTCTTCTTGTTGGCGCAGGAGTGCGCCAGCATCGCGGCATCGAATTCATTGCCGAGCGGCTCGGGGCCGAGGCCCTTCAACAACGGCTCGTCCTCGATTGCGTTGCGCGCGATCACCTTCATGTAGCCGAAGCGGCGCGGATCGTTGAAGATGATCGCGGCCCCCGACGACATGTGGAAGATCACATGATCGTGTGCGCGGTCCTGATTCCGCTCATAATGAAAATGGCCCGGCGCGATCTTGTCGTCGTCCTTGAGCACGCGGAACGAGCCGGACATGCCCAGATGCATCAAGAGCACGTCGCCCGAGGTCAGGTCCGCCATCAGATATTTCGCGCGGCGGCCGAGACCTTCGACAGTCTGTCCCTCCAGCCGTGCGACAAAATCTTTCTGAAAGGGAAACCGCAGGTCCTTGCGGCGGGCTTCCGCTTTCAGGATTTTCGCGCCCTCCATGGACGGCTGCAAGCCGCGGCGGACGGTCTCGACTTCGGGGAGTTCGGGCATGGAAATGTCATTCACACGGGGCACGATCGGCAAAAAGTGTAAGGGGTTTTGCGCCCGACCGCGCGCCAAATTAACAATTTGCGAACAATCCGCCAGACCGCAACCAGTTTGGTGGATTGTGCGCGGCGGTGCTGACGTGATAGCGCCATTGCGGCGGGCGCGCTATGGTCGCTCCTTAAGGTAGTGCGTTGATGGATCGGCGGGACCAAACCACCCATTTCGGCTACAGGGACGTTCCCCTGGGCGAGAAGCAGACGCTGGTGAACGAGGTGTTCCACAGCGTAGCGTCGCGTTATGACTTGATGAACGATCTGATGTCGATCGGCCTGCACCGGGTCTGGAAGGACATCATGATCACCCAGCTCAATCCGCCGAAGAGCGAGGCGCCGTTCGCGCTGCTCGATGTTGCGGGCGGCACTGGCGATATCGCGTTCCGCGCGGCGAAAGCGGGCGGTCCCGGTTTCCGCGCCACCGTCTGCGACATCAATGCCGACATGCTCGAGGTTGGCCGCAACCGCGCCCGCGCCCAGCATCTCGACGACCGGGTCTCCTTCGTCGCCGGCAATGCCGAGGCGCTGAGCTTTCCGGACCGTTCGTTCGACGCCTACACGATCGCATTCGGCATCCGCAACGTGCCGCGGATCGATGTCGCGCTGCGCGAGGCCCATCGCGTGCTGCGGCCCGGCAGCCGATTCCTCTGTCTTGAATTTTCCACCGTCGACGTGCCCGGCCTCGACCGGCTTTATGACCTGTTCTCGTTCAGGGTGATCCCGCCGCTCGGCCGCGCCGTGACCGGCGATGCCGAGTCCTATCAGTATCTCGTCGAATCGATCCGCAAGTTTCCACGGCCCAGCGCCTTTGCCGAGATGATCACTGCCGCCGGCTTTGCGCGCGTGAAATGGGAAATTCTCTCGGGCGGCATCGTGGCGCTGCATTCGGGCTGGCGTTTGTGATCTCTGCAACAACACACATCGCGCGCCTCGCCCGCGCCGCCTACGTCTTCGCACGCGAGGGCGTGTTCGGCGTCGTCGATCCGGCCCTTGTGCCGCCACCGGGGCAGCTTCTGCTGCGGCTGGCCCGCCTGATCGAACGGCCCGGCGCCAAGTCCGGACCCAGGCTGTCGCGCGCGCTGACGCGGCTTGGGCCGGCCTATCTCAAGCTCGGCCAGTTCCTTGCCACAAGACCCGACGTGGTCGGCGTGGTGATGGCCAAGGATCTGGAGAGCCTGCAGGACCGGCTGCCGCCATTCTCCCAGACCGAAGCGGAAGCCGTGATCGCGCAATCGCTGGAACGCCCGTTGGCGCAGGCTTTCGCGAGCCTCGGGCCCCCGGTCGCCGCCGCCTCGATCGCGCAGGTGCACCGCGGCGAGATCGAGCGTAATGGCGTGCGCCGGCAGGTGGCCGTGAAGGTGTTGCGGCCGAACGTCGCCTCCCGCTTCCGCCGCGACCTCTCCGATTTCTTCTTCGTCGCACACAAGGCGGAAGCGCATTCGGCCGAAGCGCGGCGATTGCGGCTGGTCGAGGTCATCAACACGATGTCGCGCTCGGTCGCGATGGAGATGGACCTGCGGCTGGAGGCCGCCGCCCTCTCCGAGATGGCGGAAAACACCAACGACGATCCGGATTTCCGCGTGCCGGCAGTGGACTGGGACCGCACCACCCATAACGTGCTGACGATGGAATGGATCGACGGCATCCCGCTGAACGACCGTATCAGGCTGGAGCAAGCCGAGGTCGACCTGCCCGATCTCGGCCGCAAGGTGATCCAGAGCTTCCTGCGCCACGCGCTGCGCGACGGCTTCTTCCACGCCGACATGCATCCCGGCAATCTGTTCCTCGACGATACCGGCCGGCTGGTGGCGGTCGATTTCGGCATCATGGGCCGGCTCGGGCAGAAGGAGCGGCGCTTCCTCGCCGAGATCCTGCTCGGCTTCATCACCCGCGACTATCGCCGCGTCGCCGAGGTGCATTTCGAGGCCGGCTACGTGCCCGGGCATCACTCGGTGGAGAATTTCGCGCAAGCCATCCGCGCCATCGGCGAGCCGATCCACAACCGCACCGCCGAGGAAATCTCGATGGCGCGGCTGTTGACGCTGTTGCTCGAGGTCACCGGCCTGTTCGACATGCAGACGCGCCCCGAATTGATCCTGCTGCAGAAGACCATGGTGGTGGTCGAAGGCGTGGCGCGCGGCTTCGACCCCAAGCTCGACATCTGGAAGATCGCCGATCCCGTGGTGCGCGAATGGATCGAGCGCAATCTCGGACCGGTCGGGCGCATCCAGGGCGCGATGTCAGGGGCCGGCGAACTCGCCCGCGTGCTGGCGCATCTGCCCGACATCGCCTCGCGCGCAGTGGCGGTGCTGGGTAGTCTGGAGAAGATGACGCGCGAGGGCGTCACGCTGTCCCCGCAGACGATCGCAGCGATGGGACAGACCGAGGGCCGCAAGAACCGCTGGCGGACCGTCGCGCTCTGGATCATCGCGGCCACTTTCATCGGAATCCTGATTGCGGTCCGGAATCTCTGATTGCAATGACAGCGTCTGATGCTAGCATTGCTGTCAAATCGATGGTGCGGCCATGGCCAATCTGACTATTCGCAAGCTCGATGACGCCGTTCGAGACGAACTGCGCCTGCGCGCCGCCCGTAACGGGCGCTCGGTCGAGGATGAGGTACGGGTCATCTTGGGCGAGGTGGTTGCGGGGCAGCCCTCCGAGGTCCCGCTCGCAGCTTCCGCGCGCCAGCAGGCCGCTGTAGCATCGGCCAATGGCCTCGCTCGCGTCACCCTGATCATCGGCGGCGGCATCGCCGCCTACAAGGCGCTGGACCTGATTCGACGGCTCAAGGAGCGCCATATTCAGGTCCGCTGTGTGCTGACCAAGGCGGCGCAGCAATTCGTCACGCCGCTTGCGGCCAGCGCCCTGTCGCATGAGCGCGTCTATACCGACCTGTTCGATCCCGAGAGCGAATTCGATGCCGGCCACATCCGCCTGGCGCGCGAGTGCGACTTGATCGTGGTGGCGCCAGCGACCGCGGATCTGATGGCCAAGATGACGCATGGCCATGCCAACGACCTCGCTTCCGCCATCCTGCTCGCCGCCAACCGCCCGATCCTGCTGGCCCCGGCGATGAATCCGCTGATGTGGAACAACGCCGCCACCCGCCGCAATGTGCTGCAGCTCCGCCGCGACGGCATCCTGACCGTCGGCCCCAATGCCGGCGAGATGGCGGAAGCGGGCGAAGCTGGCGTCGGGCGGATGGCCGAGCCGACCGAAATCGCCGCCGCCGCCGAACACATCCTTCGGCCGCCGCATCCGCGCCCGCTTCAGGGCAAGCGTGTGCTGATCACCGCAGGGCCGACGCATGAGGCGATCGATCCGGTGCGCTATATCGCCAACCGCTCCTCGGGCAAGCAGGGCTTTGCCATCGCCGCCGCCGCGCGCGATGCCGGCGCCGAGGTCGTCCTGGTCTCCGGGCCGGTCGATCTCGCCGATCCAGCCGGCGTGTCGGTGATCTCTGTGGAATCCGCGCGCGACATGCTGCACCGGGTGGAAGCGGCGCTGCCGGTCGATGTCGCGATCTTCGCCGCCGCGGTCGCCGACTGGCGGGTCGCCAATGAAGGCGAGCAGAAGCTGAAGAAGACCGCAGCCGGCGTGCCGGCGCTGCAACTGGTCGAGAACCCCGACATCCTCGCCACCATCGCCAAGCTGCAGGACAACCGCCCGCCGCTGGTGATCGGCTTCGCCGCCGAGACCGAGCATCTGATCGAGAATGCGAAGGCAAAGATCGCCCGCAAGGGCTGCGACTGGATCGTGGCCAACGACGTTTCACCGGCCACCGGCGTGATGGGTGGCGACCGCAACACCGTTCATCTGCTGACGCGCGAGGGAGCGGATATCAGCGTCGATTCCTGGCCGGTCATGACCAAGGAACAGGTCGCGACCGAACTGGTGGCCCGGATCGCGAAGGCCGTGGAGACAAAATCGTGAGTGCGACGATCAAGGTCGACGTCAGGCAATTGCCGCATGCCGAAGGTCTTCCGCTGCCGGCCTACCAGACCGCCGATGCCGCCGGGCTCGATCTGTTGGCCGCAGTGCCCGAAGAAGCGCCGCTGGTGCTCGTATCAGGCAAATACGCGATGGTTCCGACCGGGCTCACGATCGCGCTGCCACCGGGCTACGAGGCGCAGGTGCGGCCGCGTTCCGGACTTGCCGCCAAGCATGGCGTGACCGTGTTGAATTCGCCTGGTACGATCGACGCCGACTATCGCGGCGAGATCAACGTCCTCCTGATCAATCACGGCGAGGCGCCGTTTTCCATCCGACGCGGCGAGCGCATCGCGCAGATGGTGATCGCACCGGTCGTGCAGGCGCAGTTGGTTCCGGTGACCGCGCTGCCGAGCACCGAACGAGGCAGCGGCGGTTTCGGCTCCACGGGCAGATAGCTCGAGCCGTAGCCCGGGTGGAGCGCAGCGCAACCCGGGACATCTGCGTCCACATCCGCGAGCGGACCCGGGTTACGCTAACGCTTCACCCGGGCTACGGCACTTGATCGAGCGATAAGCCCTTCGAATACGGATAAAATTTGCGCTGGCGCACGAATTGAGCCCCGCATTTTTCACAGCGTGTCTTGCGTTCACGATCTGGACTCTTACTCGCTGAGTCAGCTTGAGGATATGCTCTTACGATTCGTGTGCACGGCGGGGGTCTAACGCCGGGCCGAAGTCGTGCGTTCTGGGGCAAATTATGTCGGGCGTGGTCGCCGCAATGCGTCGAACCCTGCTGTCGTGCACCTCACTGGCGCGCGACGGCCTGCTTGGGCTCGCCGCCACGCTGGCGCTGCCCGCGGGATCGGCGCGCGCTGGCGACTGGCTGTTCGAGCCGGTGATCTCGGCGTGGTTCGACCTCGATCACCAGGAATTCGTCCTCTTCACCGCCGCGGTTGCCTTGCTCGGCTTTTCCGTGGTCGCCGCGATCCTCTTGATGCGTACACGCGCTCGCGCTATCCGGAGCGAGGGACGCCTGCGCGCCGAGATCGCCGATCTGCAGGCCCAATCCGATCGCCTGCGCGCGCTGCTGTTTGCCGAGCCGCAGGTCCTGATTTCCTGGGCGGCCGGCGACAACCGCCCCGAGATCAGCGGTGACATCGCATTGCTGACCTCGCAGGAGGCGACGCAGAACTCGCCCCAGCGCGTGCTGGCGTTCGGAACCTGGCTGCCGCCGGAACCGGCGCTGCAGATGGACCACGCCGTCGACGCGCTGCGCGAGGCCGGCCAGGGTTTTCTGCTCAACCTCACCACCGCGAACGGCCGCGCCATCGAGGCGATGGGTCGCGCCATCGGCGGCCAGGCGATCGTGCGGATGCGCGAGCTTGGCGGCTTGCGTCGCGAGCTGGCCGAAGCCAATCTGCGCCACAAGATGCTGCAGGAGGAGACCGAGCTGCTGCGCGATTTCGCCGCCGCCGCACCCTGGCCGATCTGGGCCAAGAATGCGCAGGACGACCTGCGCTATGCCAACACGGCCTATTTGCGGGCGACCGAGGGCGCGAGCATCGCGGATGCGATCCACCGCCATCTCGAACTCCTGGAGAACGACCAGCGGGTTGAGATGGCCAAGGCGCTGCACGAATATTCGACCTATGCCGCGCGACTACCGATCGTGGTCGGCGGCGAGCGGCGCATCTATGACATCCAGGCGATGAAGCTTGCCGGCGGCAGCGCCGGCATCGCCATCGACGCCAGCGAGGTCGCCGCCCTTCGCGCCGCGCTCACCCGGATGGCGGAAGCGCATCGCCGCACCCTCGACCAGCTCTCTTCCGGCGTGGCCGTGTTCGACGCCGACCGCCGGCTTGCCTTCTACAACGAATCCTATCGCCGCCTCTGGGACCTCGATCAGGCGTTCCTCGATAGCAATCCGGACGATTCCAGCGTCCTCGACCGGCTGCGCGCCGCCCGCAAACTGCCGGAGCAGCCGGATTTCCGCGCCTGGAAGGCCAAGCTGCACGAAGCCTATCGCGCGGTCGAATCGGAGAGCTACACTTGGTTCCTGCCCGACGGCCGCGCGGTCAGCGTCGTGACCACGCCGAACCTCGAAGGCGGCGTCACCTATCTCTTCGACAACGTCACCGAAAGCCTCGATCTGGCGCGTCGCTTCGACGGCCTAATCCGGGTCCAGCACGAGACCCTCGACAATCTGAACGAAGCGGTCGCAGTGTTCGGCAGCAACGGGCGCGTGCAATTGTTCAACCCGGTATTCGAGAAGATGTGGAGGCTGCCGGCGGACGCGTTGCGCGAGCAGCCGCATATCGAGACCGTGGAAGCGCTGTGCCGGCCGCTGTTCGACGATCCGATCGTCTGGCGGGCGCTGCGCGAGGCGATCACCGCGATCGAGAACCGCGCCCAGGTCGCGCTGAAGCTCGAGCGCAAGGACGGCAGCGTGCTGCATTGCATGACCATGCCGCTGCCGGACGGCGCGACCATGCTGACGTTCCAGGACATCACCGACACCGAGAATGTCGAACGCGCGCTGCGCGAGCGCAACGAGGCGCTGGAAGCGGCCGACCAGATGAAGGTCGACTTCGTCCACCACGTGTCCTACGAACTGCGCGCGCCGCTCACCACCATCATCGGCTTTGCGCATTTCCTGTCTGATCCCGCGACCGGACCGCTCAATACGAAGCAGGCCGAATATCTCGACTACGTCACCAAATCGACCAACGCATTGCTCGCGCTCACCAACAACATCCTCGATCTCGCCACCATCGATGCCGGCGCGATGACGCTCGAGCTTGGCTCCGTCGATATCGGCAAGACGATCGAGGCCGCGGCCGAAGGCATCCAGGACCGGCTCGCGACCGACCGCATCACGCTCAAGGTCGATATCGAGCCCAATATCGGCGAATTCATCGGCGATGAACGACGCGTGGTGCAGGTGCTCTATAACCTGCTCGCCAACGCCGTCGGTTTCTCCCCGCATGACGGGATGGTCACAATCTCTGCGCGACGCGCCGAGCACAGTGTCGTGTTCGCGGTGACCGACACCGGCCCAGGCATCGCGCCTGAGGTCAAGGACAAGGTGTTCAACTGGTTCGAGAGCCATTCCCACGGCTCGCGGCACCGCGGCGCCGGCCTCGGCCTGTCGCTGGTGCGCTCCTTCGTCGAGCTGCATGGTGGCAAGGTCCGCGTCGATTCGACCGTCGGCAGAGGCACGACCGTGACCTGCGTCTTCCCGGTCGACCAGAACGCGCATCGCAACGCCGCCGAATGATTGTCACCAGCACATTCTCGGTCGCACTCGCCAATGAGGCCGCGACCGCGCATCTGATGGCCGATCTCGCGCTGTTGATCGGCCCCGGCGAAGTCATTGCGCTCTCCGGCGATCTCGGCGCCGGCAAGACCGCGGCGGCCCGCGCGCTGATCCGCTATCTCGCCACCGATGATACGCTGGAAGTGCCGAGCCCGACGTTTACGCTGGCGCAAAGCTACGAGCTGCCGGCGTTCCCGCTTGTTCACGCCGACCTCTATCGCATCAATGACGCGAGCGAACTCGAGGAGATCGGGCTGGCGCCTTTGCCTGACGGCGCGGTGGCGCTGATCGAATGGCCGGAGCGGGCACCAGATGCCCTGCCGCCGGACCGCATCGACATTGCGCTGAGTCACCGGCCGGCACTGGGATCGAACGCGCGCGCTGCCGAGATCACCGGCCACGGCAAGGCTGCCGCCGTCGTCACGCGGCTGAAGGCGCTGCGCCAATTCCTCGAGAATGCCGGCTACATCGACGCGCGGCGCGAGCGCATGCCGGGCGACGCCTCGACCCGCTCCTACGCCCGGCTGTTCGACGACAATGGCAGCGTCATCCTGATGAACTCGCCGCGACGCCCCGACGGGCCGCCGATCTATGACGGCAAGTCCTACAGCGCCGCCGTCCATCTCGCCGAGGACGTCAAGCCGTTCGTCTCGATCGACAACGGACTGCGCGACCGCGGCTTCTCCGCACCCGCGATCCGCCACTCCGACATCGATCTGGGATTCCTGATCACCGAGGATTTCGGCAAGGACGGCATCGTCGAGGGCGATCCGCCGGCACCGATCACGGAGCGCTACGAAGCCGCGACCGACATGCTGGCGGCCCTGCATCGGGAGAAACTGCCGGAGGCGCTGCCGCTGACGCCGCAGCTTACCTACGACATCCCGGTCTTCGACATCGACGCCTGGCTGGTCGAGATGGGCTTGATGATCGAGTGGTACTTGCCGGATCGCGGCATCACCCTCGCCTCGGATCTGCGCGATGAATTTCTTGCGATGTGGCGAACGCTCCTGGAGAAGCCGGCCGCGGCGCCGCGGACCTGGGTGCTGCGCGACTTCCACTCGCCCAATCTGATCTGGCTTGGCGAGCGTACAGGTATCCTGCGGCTGGGCCTGATCGACTTCCAGGACGCCGTGCTCGGGCCTGCCACCTATGATCTGGTGTCGCTGTTGCAGGACGCGCGGATCGACGTGCCCGAGCAGCTCGAGCTCACGCTGCTCTCCCGCTACATCAAGGCGCGGCGGGCCACCGAGGAGCATTTCGACGCGGCCAGCTTCGCCGAGCTCTACGCGATCATGTCGGCGCAGCGTAACACGCGTCTGCTCGGGACCTTCGCGCGGCTCAACGGGCGGGACGGCAAGCCGCATTATCTCAAGCACCAGCCGCGGATCTGGACTTACCTCACTCGTTCACTGGCCCACCCGGCGCTGGCCGGCCTCCGTGAATGGTACGCGGCCCACGTCCCGCCACCGGTTTCCTGATTTACCCCCTGTTAGCCCGAGCCGCCCTAGTGTGACACACGCTCCGGATGCAGAGCGGCTTGGTTGAGGGTTTGAGTTTGGCGATGAAGACAGAACGGCGCCGCGGCGAGCGTGTCACCTTCGAACGCGGCATTCCCGCGCACATGATGGGGATCGACGGCACGTGGCGACGCGACTGCACCATGGAGGATGTTTCCGAGACCGGCGCCAAGCTGACCGTCGAGGGCTCGGTGGAGGGCCTGCACCTGAAGGAGTTCTTCTTGCTGTTGTCATCGACCGGGCTTGCCTATCGCCGCTGTGAATTGTCCTGGGTCAATGGCGACCAGATCGGGGTCAATTTCCTCAAACAGGGCGACAAAAAGAAGAAGGCGGCCAAGCGCGGCTCGCAACCCGCCGACGCCTGAAGATTGTTGTTTTTGACGCGTTTTCTTCCCCGTCGCACGGCCGTCATGTCCGGCGACTATCGCGTCGATCTTATGCGCGCCCCAAATCGGCGTGATAGGATGGCGCGCGTCACGATTTGAACGGTTCGAGAGCCCGGAAGAATGTCCGTCACCCCCAGTAAAGCCATGGTCCTCGCTGCCGGTCTCGGCCTGCGCATGCGGCCCTTGACCGACCATATGCCGAAGCCGCTGGTGAGCGTGGCGGGCCAGCCGTTGCTCGATCACGTCCTGGACAAGCTTGCCGCTGCCGGCGTGAGCGAGGCCGTGGTCAATGTGCACTATCTGCCGGACCAGATCATCGAGCACGTCAAGACGCGGAAGCAGCCGCGTGTGATCATCTCGGACGAGCGTGACAAGGTGCTGGGCACCGGTGGCGCGGTCGTAAAGGCGTTGCCGCTGCTCGGGCCTGAGCCGTTCTTTCACGTCAACGCCGACACGATGTGGATCGACGGCGTGCGGCCAAACCTGGCGCGGCTCGCGGAGACCTTCGACCCCGCGAAGATGGATATCCTGCTCTTGATGGCGCCGACCGCGAACAGCATCGGCTATGGCGGTCGCGGCGACTATTCCATGCTGCCGGACGGCGCGCTGCGCAAGCGGCGGGAGCAACAGGTGGTGCCGTTCGTCTATGCCGGCGCCGCGATCATGTCGCCGTCGATTTTTGCGGAGGCCCCTGCGGGGGAGTTCTCGCTGACCAAGCTGTTCGACCGCGCCAACGAGCAGGAACGACTGTTCGGCCTCAGGCTCGACGGTGTCTGGATGCATGTCGGAACCCCCGACGCCGTGCAAGCCGCGGAAGAAGCATTTTTGGAAAGCGTAGCCTGATTCGATAGAGCCAGCCACAATCCGGCCGTCATGCCCCGCGCAGGCGGGGGCATCCAGTACGCCGCGACCTCTCGGCTCAATTACCCCCGCCTCTGGAATACTGGATCACCCGCCTTCGCGGGTGATGACCGGTGCGTAGCGGGTGGACGGGCATGACCATCTGGCAATCGCCCCTTATATTGGCGCCTGACCCCGAATCAGGCCGCTCATGCGCGTTTTCAGCGTTCCCCTCTCCGTTCCGTTCCTGCGTACCGTCATCGCCGCGCTGGTGGACGGTCGCCTGGTCACGGGATTCGACGCGCGCGATAATCCCGAAAAGCTGGCTGACGCGACGCTTTATCTGCCGACGCGGCGTGCGGGTCGGCTTGCGCGGGAGATCTTCCTCGACGTCCTGGATAGGGATGCCGCCGTGCTGCCGCGCATCATTGCGCTTGGCGACATCGACGAGGATGAACTCGCCTTCGCGGAAGAGGCGGAACAATTCAGCGGCGCAGCGCCGCTGGAGATTCCGCCCAAGCTCGGCGAGCTCGAGCGCCGGCTGACATTGGCGAGGCTGGTGGCGGCCTGGGCCAAGAGCCCGGTGACCGCGCCGCAGGTGGTCGGGGGCCCCGCATCGACGCTGCAGCTTGCCGGCGATCTCGCGCGCCTGATGGACGACATGGTGACGCGCGGCGTCGAGTGGAACGCGCTCGATAAGCTGGTCCCCGACCAGCTCGACCAATATTGGCAGCATTCGCTGGATTTCCTGCGGATCGCGCGCCAGGCCTGGCCAGCCTATCTCGCCGAGGTCGGCCGCATCGAGCCGGCGGCGCGGCGCGACCTCTTGATCGCGGCCGAAACCGCGCGACTGACTGCGCAATCTAATGGCCCCGTGATCGCGGCGGGCTCAACCGGTTCGATGCCGACGACGGCCAAGTTTCTCCACGCGGTAGCCAAGCTGCCGCACGGCGCAGTGGTGCTGCCCGGGCTCGATACCGATCTTGATGAGGAGTCCTGGAACACGATCGGCGGCATGCGCGACGCCAAGGGCAAATTCACCACGCCGCCCGCATCGAACCATCCGCAATTCGCCATGCATGCGCTGCTTGACCGTTTCGGCATCAAGCGTGACGAGGTGGAGGTTCTGGGCGCACCGGCACCACACGGGCGCGAGATGCTGCTGTCGGAAACGATGCGGCCATCCACCGCCACGGCGCAATGGCATGATCGGCTCGAACAGCCCGAAATCGCCGAGAAGATTTCCGCCGGCATGAACAGCATTGCCGTGGTGGAGGCGCCGAACCCGGAGATGGAAGCGCTCGCCATTGCGATTGCGATGCGCGAGGCGCGGCATCTCAACAAATCAGCCGCACTGGTGACGCCAGACCGTGCTTTGGCGCGGCGGGTGATGGCGGCGCTGACGCGCTGGAATCTCGAATTCGACGATTCCGGCGGTGAAGCGCTGATGGACACGCCATCGGGCATTTTCGCCCGCCTCACCGCGGAAGCCGCGACCAAGGGGCTGGAGCCGCCGACACTGCTCGCGCTCTTGAAACATCCGCTGTTTCGGCTCGATGCCGCGCCCGGCGCACACCGGCGCGCAACCGAAGTATTGGAGCTGGCGCTCTTGCGGGGAACGCGGCCGCAAGCAGGCAGCGAAGGCCTTGCCCGCGACTTCGAACGTTTCCGCAGCGAACTCGGCAAGCTCCACCGCGGCGAGACTTCATCGCTGCATCCTCTGGAGCGGCGGACCCGGCTCCGCGACGTCGAGCTCGACCAGGCGCAGTCGCTGATATCAAAGCTGAGGGCGGCGCTTGCACCGCTCGAAAGCCTCAGCGCGTCCAAGCCTTACGATTTTGCCGAGCTGGCACTGCGGCATCGCGAGGCTCTCACCGCATTGTCCTGCGATCAGCACGGCATCGCCGTCGCCTTCGAGGAGCAGGCAGGCTCCGTGCTCGCATCCGCATTCGATGATCTCGTCGGCGCAAGAAAGCTGAGCGGGGTGACGGTCCCGCTCGGCGACTACCCTGACGTCTTCCAGACCGCGTTCGCCGACCGCATGGTGCGCCGCCCGGAATCGCCGCGCGCGCAACTGCACATCTTCGGTCAACTCGAAGCGCGACTGACGGAGACCGATCGCGTGATCCTCGGCGGGCTGGTCGAAGGCGTCTGGCCGCCGGCGCCGCGGATTGATCCCTGGCTCAGCCGGCCGATGCGGCACGAGCTCGGCCTCGACCTGCCGGAACGGCGCATCGGCCTTTCCGCGCATGACTTCGCGCAACTGCTCGGCACTGATGACGTGATCCTCAGCCACTCGGCAAAGGTCGGTGGCGCGCCGGCGGTGGCCTCGCGCTTCCTGCACCGGTGTGAGGCGGTCGCAGGCGAGGCGCGCTGGAAGAGCGCGAAAGCACTAGGCGAGAAATACGTCCATTACGCCGCCGAGCTCGACCGGCCGGACAAGGTCGAGCCGATCGCGCAGCCCGCGCCAAAGCCGCCGCTCGCGACAAGGCCTCTGAAGATGTCGGTGACCGCGATCGAGGACTGGCTGCGCGATCCCTACACGATCTACGCAAGATATATCCTCAGGCTCGACCCGCTCGATCCCGTCGACATGCCGCTGTCGGCGGCCGATCGCGGCTCGGCAATCCACGCAGCGCTCGGCGAATTCACGCAAGTCTTCGCCGCAGAGCTGCCGGACGATCCGCTTCGGGCGCTGCGCGAGATCGGCGGCAAGCATTTTGCGCCGCTGATGGAGCGGCCGGAAGCGCGGGCGCTGTGGTGGCCGCGCTTCCAGCGCATCGCAACGTGGTTTGCCGAATGGGAGACTGCGCGGCGCGGCGGTATCGCGGCCATCACCGCCGAGATCCGTGGCGAGATCGGCATCCCCCTCGATCATGCGCGCACCTTCACGCTTTCGGCGCGCGCCGACCGGATCGAGCGTGACCGCGACGGTTCGTTCGCGATCCTCGACTACAAGACCGGACAGCCGCCGACGGGAAAACAGGTGCGCATGGGACTGTCGCCGCAGCTCACGCTGGAAGCTGCGATCCTGCGCGAGGGCGGCTTCGAGGGAATTCCGGCGGGCGCATCCGTCGGCGAGCTCACCTATGTCAGGCTGAGCGGCAACAACCCGCCGGGTGAGCAGCGGACGCTGGAATTGAAGATCAGGCCGGGCGATACGCCGCAATCGCCCGACGATGCCGCCGACCACGCTCGGCGGGAATTGGAAAAACTGATCCGCCAGTTCGAGGACGAGAACCAGGCCTACACCTCGCTGAATCTCTCGATGTGGGCCAATCGCTACGGCACCTATGACGACCTCGCCCGCATCAAGGAATGGTCCGCGGCCGGCGGCCTGGGATTGGAGGAATGGTGAAAGCGCCCCGCCCCATTCCCGACTCGGTACGCGCCACGCAGGCGCGCGCGTCCGATCCCAAGGCGTCCGCTTTCGTGTCGGCCAATGCCGGCTCGGGCAAGACCCATGTGCTGGTGCAGCGCGTGATCCGGCTGCTACTTGAGGGCACACCGCCCGAGAAGATCCTGTGCATCACTTTCACCAAGGCGGCCGCGGCCAACATGGCCGAGCGGGTGTTCTCCACGCTCGGCCATTGGGTCACCCTCGACGATGCCGCGCTGGACACCGCGATCCGCGAAGCCGGCATCGCGCACCCCACAATGAGGCTCCGGAGAGAAGCGCGAAAGTTGTTCGCCTGCGCACTGGAGACGCCGGGCGGGCTGAAGGTGCAGACCATCCATGCGCTCTGCACCCGCCTGCTGCAGCAGTTCCCGTTCGAGGCCAATGTGCCGGCGCGGTTTGCCGTGCTCGACGAGCGCGACCAGAACGAGATGATGGAGCGCGCCAATCTCGCCGTGCTGCTGGAAGCCTCGCGCAATCCCGACAGCGCGACCGGGCGCGCGTTGATGGTGGCGATGGCGAGCGCCGCCGACGTCACCTTCAAGGACGTGGTGCGCGAGGCGTGCCTCAGCCGCGATCATTTCATGGCCTGGACCGATGCCGCAGGCAGCGCGGAAGCGGCCGCCGCAGAGATGTCAAAAGCGCTTGGCGTTGCCGCGAATGACTCGATCGAAGATGTCGAGCGCGAGATCCTGGATGGTCCCTATCTGCCACGCGCGCGCTGGGAAGACATTGCGCTCGCCCTCGATACCGGCAACAAGTCCGACCAGGACCAGGCGGCGCGCTTGCGCGAGGCGCTTATCTTCACCGGCAGCGCGCAGGTCGACGCCTATCTCGCTGTCTTCCTCACGGACGCCGATCGCACGCCGCGCAAATCGGTGGTGACGAAGAAATTTTTCGACAACAATCCCGCCATCGGGCGGCTGTTCGAGGCGGAAAGCCAGCGCATCCATCCCCTGATCGAACGCCGCCGCGCCGTGATGATCCGCGACCGCACCGAGGCGCTGCTGCACATCGCGACCGCGGCGGCTGCGAACTACCGGCGCGAAAAGCTCGAGCGCGGCCTGCTCGATTACGACGACCTCATCGACAAGACGCTGGAGATGCTCGACCGCGTCTCCTCAGGCTGGGTGCACTACAAGCTCGACCGCGGCGTCGATCACGTCCTGATCGACGAGGCGCAGGATACGAGCCCGAAGCAATGGGACATCGTCGCGCACATCATCTCCGAATTCACCTCCGGCGCCGGCGCACGCGACGGGGCGGTGCGGACGGTGTTCGCCGTCGGCGACGAGAAGCAATCGATTTTCTCGTTCCAGGGCGCGGCTCCGCATGAATTCGATTTGCGCCGCCGCGAGCTGAAGAAGAAGTTCGAGGATGCCGGGCTGAAATTCGATCCGGTCTCCTTCACCTATTCGTTCCGTTCCGGGCCGACGATCCTGCAATCGGTCGACCATGTCTTCCGCGAGCAGGAGATCTACCGCAGCATCCATGCGGTCGAGAACGGTTATCCGCTGCACAATGCACTGGCCGATGCCGGCCCCAGCATGATCGAGCTTTGGGAGCTCGCGCAAGCCGACGACAGGCAAGACATCGAAGGCTGGCGCGCGCCGTTCGACGGCGTCTCCATCACCAGCCCGGAAGTGAAGCTGGCGAAGCGCATCCAGGCCGAGATCAGGCGGCTGGTGGAAAGCGGCACCATGACCGGCAGCCGCGGCAACCGCCGACCGCTCACCTACGGCGATGTCCTGGTGCTGGTGCGCAGGCGCGGCAACGCGTTCGACGCGGTGATCCAGGCGCTGAAGCACGCCAATATCCCGGTCGCCGGCGCAGACCGGCTGAAGCTGACCGAGCACATCGCGATCATCGACCTGATGAACCTTGCGGACGCGCTGCTGCTGCCGCAGGACGACCTGGCGCTGGCGGTGGCGCTGAAGAGCCCGCTGTTCGGCCTCGATGATGACGATCTGTTCAAGCTGGCCTGGGAGCGCAAGGGATCGCTGCGCCAGGCGCTGGCGCAGCATGCGGCGACCGACGTGCGCCTCACGGCCGCGCTGAAACGGCTCGAGCGATGCGAGCGGCGTTTGGCCGATTCGACCCCGTTCGCCTTCTATGCCTGGCTGCTTGGCGGCGACGGCGGGCGGGCGCGCATCCTGGGGCGGCTCGGCCATGAGGCCAACGACGCGCTCGACGAATTCCTCGAGCTGGCGCTCGCGCATGAGCGCAAGGCACCCAGCTCGCTGCAGGGCTTTTTGGCCTGGCTCCGCGCGGCCGACACGGAGGTGAAGCGCGACATGGAGATTTCGCGCGACGAGGTGCGCGTGATGACCGTGCATGGCGCCAAGGGGCTGGAAGCCTCCGTCGTGTTCCTGGTGGACACCACGACCTCGCCCGCGGACACGCAGCGCCTGCGGCTGATTCATCTGCCACAGGGCAACAGCGCGCCGAACGCGCCCGGCGTCGTGGTCTGGGCCGGCCGGAAGGCCGAAGATGCAGGTCCCGTCGCCAAGGCGCGCGAGGCGATGCTGGAGGAGACCGAGGACGAATATCGCCGCCTGCTCTATGTCGCGATGACCCGCGCCGCCGATCGATTGATCGTTGGCGGCTGCATGCCCGGCAACATGAAGAGGGTCCGGACTTCCTCCTGGTATGACCTGATCGACAAGGGCCTCGCCAATTCCGGCCTCGGCTTGCAGGAGATCGAGACCCCGGCGGGCCTAGTGAAGCGCTATTTCCGGCCCGAGGATACCGATCCTGCGACCGGCGTCGCGGTGTCGGGGGCGCCGCAGCCGATCGAGCTGCCGTCCTGGCTGCAGCGGCCGGCGCCGACTGAACTCGCCGCCGACAGCCGGCTGCGACCGTCCGACCCCAGCGACGACAGCCGCCGCGTCCGCAGCGGCGTGCAGCTCTTACAGCGCGCCCGCGCGATCCAGCGCGGCACGCTGGTGCACCGGCTGTTGCAGTCGCTGCCGGATATCGCACCCGAGCGCCGGCCCGGCGCGGCGCTCTCCTATCTTGAGCGCAACGCCGAGGATTGGACCGTCGAGGAGCGTGGGGCGCTGGCCGAAAGCGTTCTGGCCCTGATCGCCGATCCCCGTTTCGCAGCCGTGTTCGCCACTGGCAGCCGGGCGGAAGTCTCCATCGTCGGCCGGCTGGATCGGCCCGGACAGTCGCCGGCGCTGGTGTCCGGCCAGATCGACCGGCTGGTGGTGACGCCGGACGAAATCCTGATCGTCGACTTCAAGACCAACCACGCCCCGCCGAAAAGTGCGGCCGAGGCGCCGCGGGCCTACGTCCGGCAGCTCGCGCTATACCGGGCGGTGCTGCGCAAGCTTTATCCCGGACGCCCCGTCCGTGCCGCCCTGCTCTGGACCGAAAGTACTGAATTGATGGAGGTTTCCGCCTCCGCGCTGGACAGGGAGCTGGCATCCCATCATGCTGGCGTGACCGAGCTTGACCCGGCAGGGGCGCGTTCATAGGTTTGACGTATGATCCCGGGCGCGACTCATTCGCGCCCTTTTCTTCCAACCAAACGAGGTATCCCATGTCCGTTGGCAAGGTTTCTGACGCCAATTTCGAAGCCGAAGTGCTCAACGCGACCGGGCCTGTCGTGGTCGATTTCTGGGCCGAATGGTGTGGCCCCTGCCGAATGATCGCGCCCGCGCTGGACGAGATCGCCGGTTCGATGGGCGACAAGGTCAAGATCGTGAAGCTCAACGTCGACGAGAGCCCGAAGACGGCTTCCAAATATGGCGTGATGTCGATCCCGACCCTGATGATCTTCAAGGGCGGCGAGATGGCCTCGCGCCAGGTCGGCGCGGCGCCGAAGGCGAAGCTGCAGCAGTGGATTTCCGCTGCGGTCTGATCCGGTAATTTCCTTGGAATAATTTCGACAGCGGCCGGCGGATAGCTGGCCGTTTTGCTTTATTCGCACGAACGCCGTTCGAGAATCGTAGCCCGGATGGAGCGAAGCACAATCCGGGGTTCTCTCCACGTGGACAGACTTTTCCCGGGTTACGCTGCGCTTCACCCGGGCTACGGGAGCTGGAGCCTTCACACCGGCGGCGTGCCGTTCACATCCAGCACATGGCCGGCGAGATAGAGTGAGCCCGTGATCAGGATGCGCGGCGACACCTCGTAGGCGAGGCTCGATAGCGCCTGCAGCGCGGCCTCCACGCTGGACGCGATCTCGACGCGCATCCCGAACCCACGTGCCGCGTCCGCCAGCCGATCCGGTGGCATGGCGCCCGGGCGGCCGGGAATCTCGACCGCGATGATGTGGCGCGTCAGGCCGGCGAAATTGGCCAGGAAGCCGGATGCATCCTTGTTCGCCATCATGCCGGCGATCACGACCAGCGGACGCGACACGCGCTCCTCGAGATCGCCGACCGCAGTGGCCGCCACGCGCCCGCCTTCGGCATTGTGTCCGCCATCGAGCCAGATCTCCGAGCCCGCCGGCGCCAGATTGACCAGCTCACCCGACGCCAGCCGCTGCATTCGCGCCGGCCATTCGGCATTGACGATGCCGGCTTCGAACGCCGCGATCCCGATCTTGAACGCGTCGACAGCACGTAGTGTCGCGATCGCAAGCCCGGCATTGTCGAACTGGTGACGACCGAACAGTCTTGGCGCCGCCAGATCCATCAGGCCGCGATCATCCTGATAGACCAGCCGGCCACGCTCGACCCCGACATGCCATTGCTGTCCGGCCGCATGCAGCGGCGCCCGCCGGCGCGCCGCCTGTGCCTCGACGACCGACATCGCATCAGCCGCCTGCTCGGCACAGACCACCGGCACGCCGCGTTTGATGATCGCGGCCTTCTCACCTGCGACCGCGGTCAGCGTATCGCCGAGGAATTCGGTGTGATCCATGCTGATCGGCGCGATGACGGAGGCGAGCGGCGTCTCGACCACATTGGTCGAATCCAGCCTGCCGCCGAGACCGACCTCGAGCAGTGTGACGTCGGCCGCATGCGTGGCGAACAGGCAGAACGCCGCCGCAGTCTCGATCTCGAAGATCGTGATCGGCTGGCCGTCATTGACGCGTTCGCAATGCTCGAGCACCGAGCGCAATTCGTCGTCGTCGACCAGCACGCCGCCACCGACGCGGCCAAGGCGATAGCATTCGTTCAGTCGCACCAGATAGGGCGAGGTGAAGGCATGGACGCGCAAGCCGGCCGCTTCCAGGATCGCACGCAAATAGGCGATCGTGGAGCCCTTGCCGTTGGTGCCGGCAACATGGATCACCGGCGGCAGCTTGCGCTCGGGATGATCAAGCCGTGTGAGCAGCCCGTGCATGCGATCGAGGCTGAGGTCGATCGTCTTCGGATGCAACGCCGACAGGCGCGCAACCAACTCGCCGAGCGGCGGCGATGGTTGGGCGGCAGGTACGCTCACGCGTGCGGCGCTGCCGGCACGGTTTCCGGTGCCGAGACGATCTGGGTGGGTGCCGTGACCTCCGGTGCAGGCTTCGAGGCAACCTGCAGCGGCGGCGATTTGGTGAGCAGGCGGCAGAGCCGCGCCAGCGTCGCGCGCATGTCGTGGCGATGCACGACCATGTCGACCATGCCGTGGTCGCGCAGATATTCGGCGCGCTGGAATCCTTCCGGCAATTTCTCGCGGATGGTCTGCTCGATCACGCGCGCGCCGGCGAAGCCGATCAGCGCGCCCGGCTCGGCGATTTGCACGTCGCCCAGCATCGCATAGGAGGCGGTGACGCCGCCGGTGGTCGGGTTGGTCAGCACGACGATATAGGGCTGCTTGGCCTCGCGCAGCATCTGCACGCCCACGGTCGTGCGCGGCATCTGCATCAGCGACAGGATGCCTTCCTGCATCCGCGCGCCGCCCGAGGCTGCGAACACGATGAAAGGCGACTTCTTTTCGACCGCGAGCTCGAGCCCGCGCACCATCGCTTCACCGGCGGCCATGCCGAGCGAGCCGCCCATGAAGTCGAAATCCTGCACCGCGATGACGGCGCCCATGCCTTCGAGCTTGCCGTAGCCGACCTTGATCGCGTCGTTCAGCGCGGTCTTGGCTCGCGCATCCTTGATGCGATCGACATATTTGCGCTCGTCGCGGAACTTGAGTGGGTCAGGCGTCACGTCGGGCAGCGCCACGTCGAACCAGGTCTCGTTGTCGAAGATCGACTTCAGCCGCGCCACCGCGCCCATGCGCATGTGGTAGTTCGAGCCGGGAATGACGAACTGGTTGGCCTCGACGTCCTTGTAGAACACGAGCTGCCCAGAATCCGGGCACTTGATCCAAAGATTCTCCGGCGTCTCGCGCCGCAGGATGCTGCGGATCTTCGGCCGGACGACATTGGTGAGCCAGTTCATGCTTCGCTCCGAAATGCGGTCGGTTCCGCATTAGGTCAATATATGGCGGGCCGGGTAACCCCCGGCAAGCCGCCCTGCAACCACGATTGCAGCCTATTCGGCCGCTTGTTTGGCGCCCCGTACGCCCTGCGACAGCGCGGCGGCAAGGTCGGCCACGGCGGTCACGGTCCTGGCGGTAGCCCGCCCCTCCGCATCGAGGCTGCCGCGCAGGGCATCGACCAGTGCGGTGCCGACCACCGCCCCGTTGGCACTTCCGGCGATCGCCCGCGCCGCTTCCGGGGTGCGGATACCGAAACCGACGCAAACCGGCAGCTTGGTATGCCGCTTGATGCGCGCCACCGCTTCGCCGACCGCCGTAGCGTCCGCCGCCGCGGCGCCGGTGATGCCGGTGATCGAGACATAGTAGACGAAACCCGAAGTGTTCGCGAGCACCGCCGGCAGGCGCTTGTCGTCGGTGGTCGGCGTCGCCAGGCGGATGAAATTGAGGCCGGCCTTCATCGCCGGCAGGCACAGCTCGGTGTCCTCCTCCGGCGGCAGGTCGACGATGATCAGGCCATCGACGCCGGCGCTCTTGGCGTCGGCGAGGAACTTGTCGACGCCGTAGATGTAGATCGGATTGTAATAGCCCATCAGCACCAGCGGCGTGGCGTCATCGTCCTTGCGGAAGCCGCGCACCATCTCGAGCGTCTTCTTCAGCGTCATGCCGCCCTTGAGCGCGCGCAAGCCGGCCGCCTGGATCGACGGACCATCCGCCATCGGATCGGTGAAGGGCATGCCGATTTCGATGACATCAGCGCCGGCCTTCGGCAGCGCCTTGAGGATGTCGAGCGATGTCGCTGGGTCCGGATCGCCGGCCATCACGAAAGTGACAAAGGCGGAGCGGCCCTGCTTCGCGAGCTCGGCAAAACGTGCATCGATACGGGTGGTCACTTGTTTCGGCCCTTCAAGATGTCGCCGACTTGCGGCACGTCCTTGTCGCCGCGGCCGGAGAGGTTGACCACCATCAGGTGATCCCTGGGCCGCTTCGGCGCGAGCTCCATCACCTTGGCGATGGCATGCGCGGGCTCCAGCGCCGGGATGATGCCTTCGAGCCGCGACAGCAATTGGAAGGCTTCCAGCGCCTCTTCGTCGGTCGCCGAGAGATAGTTGACGCGGCCGGTCTCGTGCAGCCAGGCGTGCTCAGGGCCGATGCCGGGATAGTCCAAGCCGGCCGAGATCGAGTGCGCTTCCTGGATCTGGCCGTCTTCGTCCATCAAGAGATAGGTACGGTTGCCGTGCAGCACGCCAGGCCGGCCGCCCGCGATCGACGCCGCATGTAGTTGCGTCAGGCCGTGGCCGGCGGCTTCGACGCCGAAGATCTCGATCGAGGGATCGTCGAGGAAGGGATGGAACAGCCCCATCGCGTTGGAGCCGCCGCCGATGCAGGCGACGAGCGAATCCGGCAGACGGCCCTCGACCTCCTGCAATTGCTGGCGCGTCTCGATGCCGATGATCGACTGGAAGTCGCGCACCATCATCGGATAGGGATGCGGGCCGGCCACCGTGCCGATGCAGTAGAACGTGTTGTGCACATTGGTGACCCAGTCGCGCAGCGCATCGTTCATCGCATCCTTCAGCGTGCGCGCGCCCGACTGTACCGGGACCACCTTGGCGCCCAGCATCTCCATGCGGATCACGTTGGGCTGCTGCCGCGCGACATCGACCGCGCCCATGTAGACCACGCATTCGAGCCCGAACCGCGCGCATAGCGTCGCGGTGGCAACACCGTGCTGGCCGGCGCCGGTCTCGGCGATGATGCGCTTCTTGCCCATGCGGCGCGCCAGCATGATCTGGCCGAGCACATTGTTGACCTTGTGCGAGCCGGTGTGGTTGAGCTCCTCGCGCTTGAAATAGATTTTTGCGCCGCCGAGATGCTCGGTCAGCCGCTCGGCGAAATAGATCGGCGACGGCCGGCCGACATAGTGCTTCAGATGGCCGTCCATCTCCTTTTGAAATGCCGGATCGCCCTTGGCCTCGGCATAGGCCTTTTCGAGGTCGAGGATCAGCGGCATCAGTGTTTCCGCGACGAAGCGCCCGCCGAAAATGCCGAAATGCCCGCGCTCGTCGGGACCGCTGCGGAAAGAGTTGGGCAGTGCTGGGCTCATCGAACTATCTTTGTATCGGTTAGTGGCGCCGTTCCTGCTCCCTCGCCCCGCCCTTGCGGGGAGAGGGTCGGGGTGAGGGGCTCTCTCCACAAATTCGGTGAGAACTGTGACCGCGGTGGCTCCCCCTCACCCGGATCGCTGACGCGATCCGACCTCTCCCCGTGAACGGGGAGAGGTGAAGGAAGGTCTGTGGCGCGCGCGGCGCGGATGAAGGCACGGATCAATTCGGGATCTTTGATGCCGGGCGACCGTTCGACGCCGGACGAAATATCGACGCCGCCGGCACGGGTGACACGGACGGCCTCAGTGACATTGTCGGCGTTCAGCCCGCCTGAGACCATGAAGGGCAGCTCAAGCTGGAGCTTTTCGAGCACGTGCCAATCGAACACTGCACCGAGGCCGCCTGGCCGCGTCGCGCCTTTCGGGGCGCGGGCGTCGAACAGGATGCGGTCGGCGACCGCCGCATAGCCCGCAAGCGGTGCAAGATCGGCTGCTGTCTCGACCGCAAGTACCTTCATCACTTGCAGGCCGAACCTCTGCTTGATGTCGCGCACGCGCGCCACCGTCTCCTTGCCGTGCAGTTGCAGGATGTCAGGCTGCAGCGTCTCGACGATGTTTTCGAGCGTGGCGTCATCCGCATCGACGGTGAGCGCCACCTTTACGGCGCGGCCTTTCGCCTGCCGGGCGAGCTCCCGCGCGGCCTCAAGCGAGAGATGCCGCGGCGAGGGCGGAAAGAACACGAAGCCCACCATGTCGGCACCGGCCTCGAGCGCGACGTCGAGCGTCTCGCGCGTGGACAGGCCGCAGATTTTGACGAGCAGGGACATGGTCTCTCAGGAGTGCTGCAACGGCCGAAACTGGCAGCTCCGGCACGGACGGGGCGGGTTCTACAACGTCGCGCCCTGCTTGTCTCGCCCGACGACCCCCGATGAACCGCCATTTGATGGGGCTGTGAGGCGACGCCGTTCGGCTTGCGCGGCGGCCAAGGTCGCCCGCAGATCGGCCAGTTCCGCCCGGGCCTGCCGGGCGTCAGCCTCATGCTGCCGCGCCGCGCGGCGCCAGCGATGCTGCCGGAACCAGGTCGCCATGCCGCCCGCGAGCACGCCCAGGATCGCCACGATAATGAGCACGAGGAATAACGGCAGCGTTATCGCCACCGTCGGAGTGGTCGAATTGAACGGATCGAATGAAACCGTCACCAGGTGACGGTTCGCAACGGCGAAGACGATGAAGAACAGGCCGAGCAGGATGACGAGCAGCGTCGTGAAGAACTTTCGCATCACCATCCCTCGCAGCGGCCGACAATCGCGTGCCGATCTATAGCAACCAGAGACGCGGATGCGCCAGCGATCTCCGCGAGATCAGGCGCTCGATTCCGGCGAGCTACCGCCGCTGCCATCGGTGTCGCGGTTCAGGCGCTCGCGCATTTCCTTGCCGGTCTTGAAGAACGGAACGCTCTTCTGATCGACCGGCACATGCGCACCCGTTCGCGGATTGCGGCCGGCCCGCGCCGGACGATGCTTCACCGAGAACGCGCCGAACCCGCGCAGCTCAACCCGATCGCCGCGCGCCAGCGCAGCCACGATCTCATCGAGAATCGCATTGACGATGTTCTCGACATCCCGCTGGTAGAGATGCGGGTTGTGCTCGGCGATACGCTGAACAAGTTCGGATTTGATCATCGAGAATGTGGCCCGGGACCTTGCGGATATCCATTTCCGTGAAAATGCCTTGAACTGTCAAGACGCTAAATCACTTTTGGCGCCAAGGAAGAGCCGTGACAAATGGCCCGAACCCGGCTTTTCGCGATTCCCGCAATACGGGAGTGCGGCCAAAGACCGATTGTGCGCATCTCAATTGCTCCCCGAAGGCTGCCAAAGCGCCAGCATGCCATCCATGCCGAGCCGATCGACAGCCTGGGCGAGGCCAGTCTGCTCGATGCGGCGCGCTATTGCGCTCAAACCAAATGCATCGAGCGTGGCCGAAGCCGCCGTGCGTAGGAATGTCAGATCGCCGAAGCGCGGATTGAGCTTGTAGTCGCGCACCGGCAGTTCGCTCTTGATCTTCTTCTCCTGGACCAGCCAGGCGACCGCGGCCCTCTCATCGCCGAGCTGATCGATGAGCTTCAATTCCACCGCCTGCCGGCCGGTGAAGACACGACCGTCCGCGACCTTTTCAAGCAGGGCATCATCCATGCCGCGTCGCTCCTTCACGAGGCCGCGGAACCAGGCATAGGAATCCTTCACCAGCGCATCGATCGCGGCGCGTGCTTCCGGGCTGGTCGGCTCGAAGCCGTTGGGCGCGGCTTTCAGCGGCGAGGACTTTATCTCCTCGACCTTCACGCCCACGGTTTTCAGGAGCTCGCTGACATTCGGAAACTGGAACAACACGCCGATCGAGCCGACCAGCGAGCTCTGCTGCGCGACGATGTGGTCCGCGGCAATCGCGGTGATGTAACCGCCGGACGCCGCCAATCCCTCGACCACCACGACCAACGGCTTCTTCGCCTTCAGCCGCGTCAGCGCGTCGTAAAGCTGCTCGGAACCGGCGGTGGTGCCGCCCGGCGAATTGATATGGACGATGACGGCCGCGGCTTGCGACTTCTCCAGCCGCTCCAGCGCCTCGACACGATCCTGGTCGCTGCGGATCAGGCCCTCGATATTGATGCGCGCGATCGATCCCGCCGTCGTCAGCGAGCCGCGCCCACCCGCTACGATCACGCCGACGCCGACAAGGGCCGCGATCGCAACCACCGCTGCCGCGACGCGCCAGAAGGTCAGCTTGCGGCGAATCCGGCGACGATCGACGATCACGTCTGAATCAAGCGACATCGAAAATCTCCAAAAGAGCTCAACGCGTTCTTGCAATCACAGGATGACGGAGAGGTTATCAAAATACATCAATTGCGGTGCAATATGAAGAAAACAAGGCTGGCATAGAGTTACAAGCGTAGCACGGATGGAATACGCCGAGATACGCAGCCGTAGCCCGGATGGAGCCATCGGGCGTGCGTTCGCGCGACCCGATGGCTCCATCCGGGCTACGGACAAGCCCCAGATAAAAAAGCCCCGGCCGAAGCCGGGGCTTGATGATGCGACGAAGAAAGCAAGTGCTCACTTCTCGTTGGCACGATTCTTGAGTGCGGTGCCGAGAATGTCGCCGAGCGTCGCGCCCGAATCCGAGGAGCCGTACTGCGCGATGGCTTCCTTCTCTTCGGCCACTTCCAGCGCCTTGATCGAGACCTGCACCTTGCGGGCCTTCTTGTCGAACTGGATCACCCGCGCATCGACCTTCTCGCCGACGGCGAAACGTTCGGCGCGCTGATCGTTGCGGTCGCGGGCGAGTTCCGAGCGCTTGATGAAGGTGGTGAAGTCGGTACCGGAGATCTTCACTTCGACGCCGCTCTCCTTCACTTCGAGCACTTCGCAGGTCACGACCGCGCCCTTCTTGACGTCGCCCGGCTCGGCAAAGGGATCGCCCTCGAGCTGCTTGACGCCGAGCGAGATGCGCTCCTTCTCGACATCGACGTCGAGCACGACGGCCTTCACCAGGTCGCCCTTCTTGAAGTTGTCGATCACCTGCTCGCCCGGAAGCTTCCAGTCGAGATCGGACAGGTGCACCATGCCGTCGACGTCGCCTTCGAGACCCAGGAACAGGCCGAACTCGGTCTTGTTCTTGACCTCGCCCTCGACCACCGAACCGACCGGATGCTTCTCGACGAAGACTTCCCAGGGGTTGCGCATGGTCTGCTTGAGGCCGAGCGAAATGCGGCGCTTGACCGAATCGACTTCCAGCACCTGCACCTCGACTTCCTGCGAGGTGGAGACGATCTTGCCGGGATGCATGTTCTTCTTGGTCCACGACATCTCGGAGACGTGGATCAGGCCTTCGATGCCCGGCTCGAGCTCGACGAACGCGCCGTAATCGGTGATGTTGGTGACGCGGCCGGTGAAGCGGGCGCCAAGCGGATACTTCGCCTCGATGCCCTGCCACGGATCGTCCAGGAGCTGCTTCATGCCGAGCGAAATGCGGTGCGTCTCGTGGTTGATCTTGATGATCTTGACCTTCACGGTCTGGCCGATGGAGAGCACCTCGGTCGGGTGATTGACGCGGCGCCATGCAATATCGGTGACGTGCAACAGGCCGTCGATGCCGCCGAGGTCCACGAACGCACCGTAATCGGTGATGTTCTTGACCACGCCGTCGATCACCTGACCCTCTTCGAGGTTCTGCACCAGCTCCTGGCGCTGCTCGGCGCGGGTTTCTTCGAGCACGGTGCGGCGGGACACCACGATGTTGCCGCGGCGACGGTCCATCTTGAGGATCTGGAACGGCTGCGAGTTGTTCATCAGCGGCGCGACGTCGCGGATCGGACGGATATCGACCTGCGAGCGCGGCAGGAAGGCCACGGCACCGTCGAGATCGACGGTGAAGCCGCCCTTGACCTGGTTGAAGATGACGCCGGTGACCTTCTCGTTGTTCTGGAACGCCTTCTCGAGCTTGCCCCAGCTCTCCTCACGCCGCGCCTTGTCGCGCGACAGCACCGCTTCGCCCAGCGCATTCTCGATGCGGTCGAGGAACACCTCGACCTCGTCGCCAACCTTGAGATCGCTTTCGCGGCCGGGGCCGGCGAATTCGCGCAAGGCCACACGACCTTCGGTCTTCAGGCCGACATCGATGACGGCCATGTCCTTTTCGATGGCAACCACCTTGCCCTTGACGACCGAGCTCTCCTGCAGATTGCCGCCGGCAAAGGATTCATCGAGCATCGCGGCGAAATCGTCGCGGGTAGGACTATAGGAAGCAGCAGTATTCGAAGCCATATGTTCTCCAGATGCGGGTGTCTTGCCGGCCGTTCGGGTTAAGGGCGCACCGCGCATGTGGTGTCAGGTCCGCAAATCCTGACGACCGCTCCTTGCGCGAGGGCGCAAAAGCGGGCCGGCAGCAAGCCACATGTTCGATACGTTGATGGCGCGCATTCCGCAAAAGTGGAAAACCGGTTTTGCGAAAGAATGCACGTGACGTAGATGTCCGAGCCCGGAAACGAAAGATCGACGTCAAGAACCGATGGAGCGGGCGCTCCTCCAATATCGGCCGGGGCTCATACCCCGCTGCCGGCCCGCTCGGGCGGCCCCGACATAGTCGATGGCGGCACGGACGCTGCTGATATAATATCCACCGCTATTTTCGGCAAGCCAGAAATGCCCGATTTGCGGGGCTCTAAGGCTGACACAAGCCTTAACAATGCCGGACTGCATTTGAACAATTGTTGACCGTGTTGCGCGAAAGGCATCTGGCAGGGCTTGTGGTGGAACCCGGGCTTAAGTGAGCCCGCGCATAGTGGGGCCCACCCAAGAGACAGGGGGAACGACCATGAAAAGCCTGATCGCCCTGGCCGTCGTTGCCGCGTTCGCACTCGGCCATGCCATCGCCGCAATGCCTGGCGCGGCAGCGTCGATGCGGACCTTTTCGGCTGCACAGTCTTTCTCCGGCCTGGCTGACCAGGAATCCTCGACGCGTTAGGTAGCGTTTTCGAGCGAAGTGGGTACCGGTTCGCGTGAAGAAAACGCGTCAAACAACAATCTAGGCCAGCCCGCGCGCCGCGCGCACCGCCTCGACGATGTCGATCGCGGCGCGCACGCCGGCCTCGATATCGAGATTGGAATTGTCCAGCGTATGCGCATCGGGCGCCGGCTTTAGTGGGGCCACCGCGCGATTCTTGTCACGCTCATCGCGCTTGAGAATATCGGCCAGCACCGCTGCCTCATCGGCGTCCTCGCCGCGCGCGCGGGCCTCCAGCGTCCGCCGCCGGGCCCGCACACGCGGATCGGCGACGACAAAGATCTTCACATCGGCATTCGGGCAGATCACGGTCCCGATATCGCGGCCGTCAAGGACCACGCCAGGCGGATCGGCGGCGAACTGGCGCTGGAAATTGACCAGCGCCTCGCGCACCTTGGGTATTGCTGATACCACGGAAGCGGCATCGCCGATCCGTTGCGTCTTCAGCTCGGGATGGCCGAACTTCTCAGGGTCGAGCTCCATCGCCGCCTTGATCGCGCGCGCTTCATCGGTGAGGTCGGCGCCGGCATCGAGCAGCGCCTTTGCCACCGCGCGATAGATCACCCCGGTGTCGAGATGGCGGTAGCCATAATGCGCAGCGAGCCGTTTTCCCAGCGTACCCTTGCCGGATGCGGCCGGTCCATCGATAGCGATGATCATGGTGCCCTATCTAAGTCGTGGAGTGAGGACCGCGGGCGCGCCGCAACGGTCGCTCCTCGGTGAAGATATTGCGCGAGGCAAACTCGCCCGGGCTGCTGAAGGTGAGATATTCGCGCATCGCGTCCGAAGCGTCCGCCGAGGTGAACCAGGGTGTCTTCAACCGGCGCGCCGGATCGCAGACCCAGCCGGGAACCCGCCCAAGCCTGCGTTGCTTGGCGAGATATTCGGCAATCGCACCAATCAACGCATCGAGCTTCGCGTCACCGGTCAATTTAGGCTCGCGTTCAATCGACGCATAGCGAAGCTCATCGGTGCTTGCCAGGTCGAACGTATCGACAAACTCGGCCAGGACATCGTCCTGCCGCGCACCAGCCTGAATGCTGTCGACGGCATCAGCGAGGGTATTTGGGGGCATCGGCCACTCCCTCACGGCTTATGCTGGGCTGCCGCCATAGCGTCAGCCTCATGAAAACTCCGCGCCAAGCGAGCGCATCATCGGAATGAAATCCGGGAAACTGGTGGCGATGAAGGCGGTGTCGTCGATCGTCACCGGCCGGTCGGCGGCGAGCCCCATCACCAGGGCCGACATCGCGATGCGATGATCCATGTGGGTGGCGACCACGCCGCCGCCGGGCACATGGCCCTTGCCCTCGACGATCAAATCGTCGCCTGAGATCTCGACCTTGACGCCGTTGACACGCAACATGTCGGCGGTGGCTTCGAGGCGATCGGATTCCTTGACGCGCAATTCCTGCAGGCCGCGCATGATGGTGGTGCCCTCGGCGTAAGCGGCCGCCACCGCCAGCACCAGATATTCGTCGATCATCGCCGGCGCGCGTTCCGGCGGCACCTCGACCCCGCGCAATTTGGAAGCGCGCACGCGCAACCGCGCCATCGGCTCGCCGCCGTCCATGCGCAACTCATCCTCTTCGATCAAGGCGCCCATCTCGCGCAGCGTCGTGAACAGCCCGGTGCGCAGCGGATTGGTCATGACGTCAGGCAGCACGATATCGGAGCCGCCAACGACCAGCGCCGCCACGACCGGGAACGACGCCGAGGAGGGATCGGCGGGAACGACGACATCGGCGCCGTGCAGTTCGCCCTGGCCGGTCAGCGCGATCCGGCGGCCGTGGCTGCCTTCCTTGCTCGAGGTAAGCTGTGCGCCAAAATGCTTCAGCATCAGCTCGGTGTGATCGCGGCTGGCTTCCTGCTCAATCACTGTGGTGACACCCGGCGCCGCCAGTCCCGCCAGCAGCACCGCGGACTTGATCTGGGCCGAAGCGACGGGGGTCTTGTAGACGATCGGCAACGGGTTGCGAGCGCCATGCAGCGTCAGCGGCAGGCGGCCGCCTTCCCTCATCTCGCCCGCCCTGGCGCCCATCAGTTCCAAGGGATCGAGGATCCGCCGCATCGGCCGCGAGCGCAGCGAGGCATCGCCGTCAAAGGTCGCCGTGATCGGACAGCCCGCAACCGCTCCCATCACCAGCCGGCAGCCGGTGCCGGAATTGCCAAAATCGAGCGGCCCGGCGGGCTCCGCGAAGCCCCCGACGCCAACGCCCCGGACCGACCAGGCAAACGGGCCGGTACGCTCGACCTCGGCCCCCAGCGCCCGCATCGATTTGGCGGTATTGAGCACATCTTCGCCCTCGAGCAGCCCGGAAATCCGGCTTTGGCCGACCGCCAGCGCACCCAGGATCAGGGCCCGGTGGGAGATCGACTTGTCGCCGGGGACGCGGGCCTTGCCGCTCAGGGGACCGCTCGCGCGGGCCTCCAGGGGGGCCTTGGAGGGGGTCTTTTCGGGGTTCTGGTGGTCGGAATGGGCCAAGATCACGTCCTCTCGCGGCGCGGCAGGTAACATATCGAACCCCCGGCGTCACCCGGGAGTAAATGCGCGCAAACCGCTATTGACAGCGGCCCCTCAACTAGCCAAGTGAAGCACCGCTTTTCAGAAAATTCCTGGGATCACCACGTGGCCAAGTCCGACCTCGGAACCAAACGCATTTGCCCGACCACGGGCAAGAAGTTCTATGATCTGAACAAGAACCCGGTTATCTCGCCTTACACCGGCGAAGTCGTGCCGATCGCCCCCGTGGCGCCGCCGCGCGCTACTCGAGGCGCCAGCGCCGCTGCGGCCACCGCCGCTGCCGATACGCCGGAGCCCGCGGAGGCCGAAGAATTGGTCTCGCTCGAGGAGGCCGATGCCGAGGAGAACACCGGCAAGGTCAAGGCGGTCGTTCCCGAATCCGAGGACGATATCGAGATCGACGAGACCCTCGAAGACGATGATGACGATGATTCCACCTTCATCGCCGACGAAGAAGAGGGCGATGAGGACGTCACCGACATCATTGGCGACGTCGGAGGCGATGAAGAGACTTGAGATCGATCCAGAACTGTGTTCTGGGTCTTTCCCCGCGAGTCGGATGCGGCTCGCGATCCCTTAAGGGGCCATAGCTCAGCTGGGAGAGCGCTTGCATGGCATGCAAGAGGTCGGCGGTTCGATCCCGCCTGGCTCCACCACGCTTCGCCCTTCGGGCTACGCGTGGCGCAGCCGCGCGGAGCTCGAAGGGCGAAGCGTGGTGCCCGGCGAAGCCCAACGGGCGAAGACGGGCTGCCGAGAACTTCGCTGGTGCTATCTGCTAGTAGACATCGATGTGGTACGTCTACATCATCCGCAGCATCAACTTTCCGGACCAGGAGTACATCGGTGCCACTGCGGATTTGAAACGACGCTTTCCGGAACACAATGCCGGCAGATCCGCGCACACCGCCAAGTTCAAGCCATGGCAACTGATCTGGTACTGTGCCTTCCCCGATAAATACAAAGCGCTCGCGTTTGAGAAATATCTCAAATCCCATTCCGGCCGCGCGTTCGCCAAGAAGCGCCTCTGATCCCCCCTCACTCCGCCACCGCCGCATTCAGCCTGTCCCGCAGCGCCACGATCTCGTTCTTCATCGCCGATAGTTCCGGGACCGAGCAGGCAGCGGCCGCCAGGACCTGTTGCGGCACCGCTCTCGCCTTCTCCTTCAGCGCCTGCCCTTGCGGCGTGAGTGCGATCAGCACCTGCCGCTCGTCTTCCTTGCTGCGTGTGCGCTTGATGAGCTGCGCGGCTTCCAACCGCTTGAGCAGCGGCGTCAGCGTGCCGGAATCCAGGAATAGCCGCTCGCCGATATCCTTGACCGGAACGCCATCCTTCTCCCACAGCACCAGCATCACCAGGTATTGCGGATAGGTCAGGCGCAGCCGGTCCAATAGCGGCTTGTAGACGCGGTTGAACGCGTGCGCGGCCGAATAGATCGCAAAGCAGATTTGATTGTCGAGCCGTAGCGGCTGGTCCGCGACCGCCAACTGTTTCCGTGCCATTTCTCAGCCTCGTCAGAATCTGGGTTCATTGTGGGCCGGTGCCGCCGCACATTCAATTGCGAACAATTAAATGTGAGGCCATGTGTTTTATATTGTGCGCAATCTAGTTGTCCGCAATATAAACGGCGTCGAAACCATTGATGAGGGAGACACCCCATGTCCGTGAACGTGCTCTACAAGACCAGCGCCAAGGCCACTGGCGGCCGCGACGGCCATTCCGCGACGCTTGATGGTGCGCTCGACGTCAAGCTCACCACCCCGAAGGAGCTTGGCGGTGGCGGCGGCGCCGGCAACAACCCCGAACAGCTCTTTGCGGCCGGCTACGCCGCCTGCTTCATCGGCGCGATGAAGTTCGTGGCCTCGCAGGGCGGCCCGAAGGTGCCCGCCGACGCTGCGGTGACCTCGACGGTCGGCATCGGACCGCGCTCCGAAGGCGGCTTCGGCCTCGATATCGCGCTCGACGTCTCCCTGCCCGGGCTCTCGCGCGCGGATGCAGAGGCGCTGGTGGAAAAGGCCCACCAGGTGTGTCCCTATTCCAACGCCACGCGCGGCAATGTCGATGTACGCCTGAACGTGGTGTAATCTGTATGGCGGAATAGCCCGCTGATTTTTTGCGGCGGGCTATTCGCGTTGCGATCAGTGACGGCATGCCCCCACGCGCGATAAGGCATTGCCGCCGCGTTCGAAGACCGCTAGCTCTGGACAAACCCTCCATCTGTTTGACTTGAGCGAAGGTTTCCCATGAGTTCAGAAGCGGTCGCAGGCGCGATGGCCGGCCTGCGCGTGATCGATTTGACGCGCGTGCTCGGCGGCCCCTATTGCACCCAGATTCTCGCCGACCACGGCGCCGACGTGATCAAGGTCGAGCCCCCCGCCGGCGACGAAGTGCGCGACTGGGGCCCTCCCTTTCATGAGGAGGATGCGGCCTATTTCGTCGGCATCAACCGCAACAAGCGCTCGATCGGGCTCGACCTCGCCTCCGAAGGCGGCCGTGCGGTGCTGATGAAGCTGCTCGAAGGCGCCGACGTCCTGATCGAGAATTTCAAGCCGGGCACGCTCGACAAATGGGGCATCGGCAACGACGTGCTGCGCGCGAAATTTCCGCGGCTGGTACATTGCCGGATCTCCGGCTTCGGCGCCGACGGCCCGCGCGGCGGCAATCCCGGCTATGACGCGATCATCCAGGCCATGACCGGCATGATCGCCGCCACCGGCTCGCCGGAAAGCGGCCCGATGCGGATCGGCGTGCCGCTGGTCGACATCACCACCGGGCTCTATGCGACGATCGGCATCCTGATGGCGCTGTCGGAGCGGCAGCGCTCCGGCCTCGGCCAGTTCCTCGAGACCACGCTGTACGAGACCGGCCTTGCGATCATGCATCCGCACACGGCCAACTACTTCATGCACGGCAAGCCGCCTGGTCTCACCGGCAACGAGCATCCCAACCTCGTTCCTTACGCGATCTTCCCGACCAAGACCGACAACATCTTCATCGGCGTCGGCAATGACGGCACCTTCCGCAAATTGTGTAAGGAGATCGGCAAGCCCGAGCTCGGCACCGACCCGCGCTTTGCCCGCAACAAGGACCGCATCGCCAACCGCGACGCGCTGCGCGCGGAGCTTGCCGCGGTGTTCAGCCAGTTTGAGGCCGAGCCGCTGTGCAACCGCCTGCTCGCCGCCGGCCTGCCGGCGGGGCCGGTGCAGAAGATCGACCAGGCACTGACCAACCTGCACACGATCTACCGCGGCGATATCATCGAGAAGGATTGGTACAAGGGCGTCGCCTCGCCGATCCGGCTGGAACGCACCAAACCCAGCCTGCGCCGCACCCCGCCAAAGTTCAGCCAGCACGCCACTGAGGTGCTCGGCGAGTTCGGCTACTCGCAAGCGGAAGTCGAGGCGCTGGTCGGCAAGGGCGTGGTCTGCGGGCCCGAGCGGAAGCGCTGATCGGTTCAGATCAGCTTCGTAGCCCGGATGGAGCGCAGCGCAATCCGGGAAAATTCACGCCTTGCTGTAAAGGTCCCGGATTGCGCTTCGCTCCATCCGGGCTACGTGCGGCTGCGGCAACGGGTCGCTTGCCCTTCGCCGGGTCGCTCTTTCTGCCTTATCCGTCGCCGGCTCCCGCTTCCCCGGCGCCATGATCTTCGCTTATAGGTCATTTGCACGTCATTCCGCGCTGCTAGCGCAACCGACGGAGATGGCGGCTTAACGGGAGGGGTTTTGATGGCTTTTCGACAATTCGGCGCTGCAGCAGCAATCGCGGTCGCACTGGCATTCGGCGCTTCGCCGGCATTTGCGGTGACCGAGATCCAGTGGTGGCACGCCATGACCGGCGGCAACAACGATGTCGTGGTCAAGCTCGCCAATGACTTCAATGCATCGCAGAGCGAGTACAAGGTCGTTCCGACCTACAAGGGCGGCTATGCTGATACGATGAACGCCGGCATTGCCGCGTTCCGCGCCGGCAACGCGCCCCACATCATGCAGGTCTTCGAGGTCGGCACCGCCACCATGATGGCGGCAACCGGCGCGATCAAGCCGGTCTACAAGCTGATGCAGGAGGCCGGCGAGAAATTCGATCCGAGCAGCTACCTGCCTGCGATCACCGGCTACTACTCAACTTCGAAAGGCGAGATGCTGTCCTTCCCCTTCAACTCGTCCTCGACGGTGATGTGGGTCAATCTCGACGCCTTGAAGAAGGCTGATATCGCCGAGATTCCGAAGACCTGGCCGGACGTGTTCGACGCAGCGAAAAAACTGAAGGCCGCGGGCTACAGCAATTGCGGTTTCTCCAACGCCTGGGCGACCTGGGTCAATCTCGAGCAGCTCTCGGCCTGGCACAACGTGCCGCTGGCCAGCAAGGCCAACGGGCTCGACGGCTTTGACACCGTGCTGCAGTTCAACGGACCGCTGCAGGTCAAGCATCTCGAAAATCTGATCGAGCTGCAGAAGGACAAGACCTACGACTATTCCGGCCGCACCAACACCGGCGAAGGCCGCTTCACTTCGGGCGAGTGCCCGATCTTCCTGACCTCGTCGGCGTTCTTCGGCAATGTGAAGTCGCAGGCCAAGTTCAACTGGACCAACGCGCCGATGCCCTACTATCGCGACGCCAAGGGCGCGCCGCAGAATTCGATCATCGGCGGCGCCTCGCTGTGGGTGATGGGTGGCAAGACGGCCGAGGAATACAAGGGCGTCGCCAAGTTCCTGGCCTTCCTCTCCGACACCGACCGCCAGGTCGGGATCCACAAGGCCTCCGGTTATCTCCCGATCACCAAGGCGGCCTACGAGAAAGCGAAGGCGGAAGGCTTCTACAAGGATCAGCCTTATCTGGAGACCCCGCTGAAGGAGCTCACCAACAAGGAGCCGACCGAGAACTCGCGCGGCCTGCGCCTTGGCAACATGGTGCAGCTCCGCGACATCTGGGCCGAAGAGATCGAGCAGGCGCTGGCCGGCAAGAAGACCGCCAAACAGGCGCTCGATGCCGCCGTCGAGCGCGGCAACCAGATGCTCCGGCAGTTTGAAAAAACCGCTGTACGCTGAGATCTCGCGTCGCACGCACACCACGTAGCCCGGATGGAGCGAAGCGTAATCCGGAGAGTTTCGCCGCGGATCGACTACCCGGATTACGCTTGCGCTCCATCCGGGCTACAATTACGCGCTGAGGGGATGATCGGGCGGCCCGCATGATGCGGCCTGCCTCGCTTGGGGTGTCATGCAGAAGCAGGCGGTTTTCCAGTCCAAGCTGTTGCCTTTTGCGCTGGTCGCGCCGCAGCTCGCGATCGTCCTGATCTTCTTCTATTGGCCGGCCGCGCAGGCGGTGCTGCAATCCTTCCTGCTTCAGGATGCGTTCGGGCTCTCGACCAGTTTCGTCTGGTTCGAGAACTACCAGGACATCCTGAGCCAGCCGGATTATTGGGCGGCGATCGTCAGGACCTTCGTGTTCTCCTTCGCCATCGCGTTCTCGTCGCTGTCGTTTGCGCTGCTGCTGGCTGTCATGGCCGACAAGCCGCTGCGCGGCGGCACGCTGTATCGCACGCTCCTGATCTGGCCCTATGCCGTCGCCCCGCCGGTGGTCGGCGTACTCTGGGTGTTCATGCTGCACCCCTCGCTCGGGATCCTGGCGCGCGGACTGCGCGGCATGGGCATCGACTGGAATCCGCTGCTCGACGGCAACCAGGCCGCGCTCCTGATCATTCTCGCCGCCGCCTGGAAGCAGATTTCCTACAATTTCCTGTTCTTCCTCGCGGGCCTGCAGAGCATTCCGAGAAGCGTGTTCGAGGCGGCCGCGATTGACGGGGCACGCCCGATGCGCCGGTTCTGGACGGTGACGTTCCCGCTGCTGTCGCCGACCATCTTCTTCCTTCTGGTCATCAACATCGTCTACGCCTTCTTCGACACGTTCGGCATCATCGACACGATGACGCGCGGCGGACCGGCAAAGGCCACCGAGACGATGGTGTACAAGGTCTATGTCGACGGCCTGCTCGGCGGCAACCTCGGCAGCTCGGCAGCGCAATCGGTGATCCTGATGATCATGGTCATCGGACTGACAGCGGTGCAGTTCCGCTTCGTCGAGCGCAAGGTGACCTACTGATGGTCGAGCAGGAAGGCATCCAGCGCTACGTCGCGCATGCGATCCTGTGGATCGGCATCGCAATCGTCGCGTTTCCGGTCTATCTCGCCATCGTTGCGTCCACCCAGGAAAATGCCGTTATCGCCAACGGCCAGATGTCGCTCCTGCCGGGCGGACATTTCCTTCAGACCTACTACCAGACCATTTTCGTCGGCACGAGCGGCTCGACCCGCGAGCCGGTCGGCACCATGCTGCTCAACTCGCTGGTGATGGCGCTGTTGATCGCATTCGGCAAGATCGCGATCTCGATCATCTCGGCCTATGCGATCGTCTATTTCCGCTTTCCGTTCCGGATGGCGATGTTCTGGCTGATCTTCATCACGCTGATGCTGCCGGTCGAGGTGCGGATCTATCCGACCTACAAGACCGTCGCCGACTTGCACCTGCTCGACAGCTATGCCGGTCTCGCGCTGCCGTTGATCGCATCCGCCACCGCGACCCTGCTGTTCCGCCAGTTCTTCATGACCGTCCCCGAGGAGCTGCTCGAGGCGTCGCGCATCGACGGCGCAGGGCCGTTGCGGTTCTTCTGGGATACGCTGTTGCCGCTGTCGCGCACCAACATGGCGGCGCTGTTCGTCATCCTCTTCATCCTCGGCTGGAATCAGTATCTCTGGCCGCTGTTGATCACCACGCGCGACGACATGCAGACGATCCAGATCGGCATCCGCAAGATGATCACCACCACCGATGCACTGACCGAATGGCCGGTGGTGATGGCCACCGCCGTGCTCGCGATGTTGCCGCCGGTGCTCGTGGTCGTGGTGATGCAGAAGCTGTTCGTGCGCGGACTGGTGGAGACGGAAAAGTGAGGGAGCTAGTGGCGAATAGCGAATGGCGAGTAGCGAATGGAGGCACGCGCAAGCTGACGACCTTCGCTTTCCTATTCGCTATTCGCTACTCGCTATTCGCCCGCCTCCCCCTACTCGCTATTCGCGTCCGCGGAGCTCGACATGGCTAACGTCACCCTCCGCAACGTCCGCAAGACCTATCCGGGCGGTTTCGAAGCGATCAAGGGCATCGATTTCGAGGTCGGCGACGGCCAGTTCTGCGTGCTGGTCGGCCCGTCCGGCTGCGGCAAGTCGACGCTGCTGCGCATGGTGGCGGGGCTGGAGACCATCACCGGCGGCGAGATCGACATCGGCGGCCGCCTGGTCAACCAGGTCGAGCCCGCCGATCGCGACATTGCCATGGTGTTCCAGAACTACGCGCTCTATCCGCATATGAGCGTCTACAACAACATGGCCTACGGCCTGCGCAACCGCCGCATGCCGGAGGCGGAGATCAGGACGCGCGTCGAGGAAGCCGCGCGCATCCTCGAGCTTGCCGCGATGCTCGACCGCAAGCCGCGGCAGCTCTCCGGCGGCCAGCGACAGCGCGTCGCGATGGGGCGCGCGATCGTGCGGCAGCCGAAAGTGTTCCTGTTCGACGAGCCGCTGTCGAACCTCGACGCCAAGCTGCGCATCGCGATGCGAGTCGAGATCCGCAAATTGCAGCGCCGGCTGAACACGACCTCGATCTACGTCACCCACGATCAGCTTGAGGCGATGACGCTCGCCGATATCCTCGTCGTGATGAATGGCGGCCTGGTCGAGCAGATCGGCAATCCCCTTGAAATCTACAAGAAGCCGGCGACCACCTTCGTCGCCGCCTTCATCGGCGCGCCGCCGATGAACCTGATGCCGCTGGCTTCCGATGAACTCAGGTCGCAGCTCGCCGGCGATATCAGTGCCAGCGAGGCCGGCATTCTCGGGATCCGGCCCGAAGACTTCGTGATCGCGAACGAATCGGTCCCCGGCGGCGTCGCGCTTGGCCTCACCGTGGAGGCGATCGAGCATGTCGGCGCCGAGACCTTCGTCTACGGCACCCGCCAGCGTGAGGAACAGGGCGTGGCCGCCAACCCCGGCGAACTGCCGCCGGGCGAGGTCATCGTCCGGGTTCCCGGCGCGACCGGCCCCGCCATCGGCCAGCGGATCCGGGCGGTCGCCCCCCGCGACAAATTGCACCTGTTCACCGCCGATGGCCGGAAGCGAATCGGCTGAGGCTTGGACGCCCTCCCTCGCCGTCATTCCGGGGCCCGCGCAGCGGGAACCCGGAATCCATCGGGCTGCATACCGTGGCGGAGAAATGGATTCCGGTTCATCGCGGACCCTGTCATCGGCCGCGCTTCGCGCGGACCCGGTGGCAATGCCCGGGGACGACCGCGTTTGGGCTGGCAACGAGCGGATTAGTCCTGATTCCAGAGGTGCTTGAACCCTCCGCGAATCGCCCCCATATTCGTTCATGACCGAGGGCAAGACGCCTATTCGGTTGCATGGGGCGCCGCAAGGGCCCCTCAAAGTCGCTTCGAGAGGGCTTTGGGATGTCTCGTGTTCCAACGTTGTCCAGTCCGTTCCTTTTGGGATTCGACGAAATCGAGCGTGCGCTCGATCGCGTCGTGAAAGGCGCCGACGGCTATCCTCCATACAACATCGAGCGGTGTGACCGGTCCAACGGCCAGCCCGAACGCCTGCGCATCACGCTGGCGGTGGCGGGGTTTACCCGCGACCAACTCGATGTAACGGTTGAGGAAAACCAGCTCGTGATTCGGGGCCGCCAGCAGGAGGACAAGGCTCGACAATACATCCATCGCGGCATTGCCGCACGCCACTTCCAGCGCACTTTCGTGCTGGCGGAGGGGATGCAGGTTCTGGGCGCGGATCTGAAGAACGGGCTGTTGTCGGTCGACCTGGCCAGGCCGGAACCTGAAAGGGTCATTAAGACAATCGCGATCAATGAGCACGAATAATGGAACGAGGAGCGGACTCGACCGCTTAATCGACAAAGGAGTCGAGACCATGAGTGAAGTGAGTACGACGTTAGAACGCGATAGCGTCTCACCGGAGGCGCTGGCCCATCTGGGCGAGGGTCATATCGCCTATGTGAAGCAGGTCCGTTCCGAGGATGTACCGGATCTCTTTCCCCAGGCGCCCAAGATTGCGCCGGGCCTCAAACTCTTCGCGCTCCATGCCGCCGACGGCACGCCGATGATGCTGACCGATAGCCGGGAAGCCGCGGTCGCCAACGCCTGGAGCAACGAGCTACAGGCCGTCAGCGTCCACTGACGCCGGTCAGCCTGACGCGGGCTGGTTGAACGCGCTACAGCGAATTCGATGCGCGGGCATGTCCTCCAACGAGGGCTGCCCGCGTTTTTTTCAAACCCGCCCCCCGCATCATTTCAAGGCCCCCCGGAGCTCAAGCAGCGCCGCCTTGAGCGGCGGTAGATCGTCTTTGACGGCTTTCCAGATGATTGCAGCATCAACCCGCTGGTAATCATGCCGCAGAATATTGCCGATGCCGGCGATATCCTTCCAACGCACGTCCTTGTGCTGGGCCTTCAAATCATTGCCGAGATGGCGGCTGGCTTCGGAGATAATCTCTATTCCACGTTCAACCGCAGAGCGCAGCAACCACGAGCGCTCGTAATCGCGAATCGTTTTTCCGGCCAGCGCCTTCTCGATGCCGCGGATGCTTTCGAGCATGTCGTGGATCCGCAGCAAAGGGGAGCGCGTGGGCATCTAGAAAACCCGCGTCGCCTCGGCTTCGATCTGTTTTCGGATGAGCGGATGGAGTCCCTTGCGGGTGGTTAAATCGACTTCGACGCCAAGGCTCTCCTCGAGTAGCCGCTTGGCGGCCACCAAATCCAGGGCGTTAAAGCGGCCCCGAGGATCGTAGTCGATAAACAGGTCGACGTCGCTTTTCGCATTGGCTTTGTTGCGAGCCGTCGAACCAAACAGGTAGAGCGACGTCGCTCCCAGCGCCTTGATGGCGTCCGCCTGGCTTCGCAGCTTCCTCAATGCTTCAGTTCTTGTCATGCAGCAATTGTATCACGAGCGACGAAATGCCGCCAAAGCGGGTATGCGCTTCGCAGCTAGCGACTAAGCCGCGCTTGCCGGCGGCAGTGCGAGTACCGAGTAGATCGCCTGCGCGTCGCGGGAAGCACGCAGCTTCTTGGCGACGTCCTGGTCGCGTAGCAGGCGGGCGATGCGCGCCAGGGCCTTGAGGTGGTCGGCGCCGGCGCCTTCGGGGGCAAGCAGGAGGAAGATGAGGTCGACCGGCTGGCCATCCATCGCCTCGAAATCGATCGGGCGCTCCAGGCGCGCGAACAGGCCGAACAGCTTTTCCAATTTCGGCAATTTACCGTGGGGAATGGCGACGCCGTAACCGACCGCGGTGGTGCCCAGTTTCTCGCGCTGCAGCAATACCTCGAAGATCGAACGTTCGTTCTGCCCCGTAAGAGTTGCGGCCCGCGCGGCGAGCTCCTGCAGCGCCTGCTTCTTGCTGATGACTTTCAACGCCGGGAGAATCGCCTCGGGTGCGACCAGATCGGTAATCGTCATGGGGCGTTCCGAGGGTGAAGTGAACCGTCAAGTTGCGAAATAGGTTGTCAGGCGCAGGCGTCAAGAAGATGAATCGGGAAGCGGCTTTTTGGCCCAGATCCCGATCGGGCGGCTTCTACTCCAAGGCATGAGCCGTGCCAACTCCTGCCGGCCAGTTCCCTTGAGCCTATGCTTAAGGGCCGCGGACCATAGGGACGGCCAGAGGGCACGTCAATGCGGAACGGCATAACCATTATGGATTAACCACGGGGGGATCGACCCAGCCCACATTGCCGTCCGCGCGGCGGTAAATAATGTTCACACGGCCGCTACCACCGTGCTGGAAGACCAGGCAGGCTGCGCCGGTCAGGTCCAATTCCAGCACCGCCTCGCTGACCGACAGCCGCTTCAGCGAGGTGGTCGCCTCGGCGATGATCACGGGACTGTATTCGGTGAATTCCCCTTCGCCCTCCGCCGGAGCCTCGATCACGTAGCTTGGCGCATCCAGGGGAACGCCGTTGAGCTCGGCAAGGGCGGCGGAGGCCGCGTAGGCCTTGCGGGCCGAGCGGTCCTTCAGCCGGCTCTTATAGCGGCGCAGGCGCTTCTCGATCATCAGGAGCGCGGCGTCGGCGCTGGCATAGGCGTCGGGGGCGTTCGAATCCGCTTCCAGCGTGATCCCGGAATCCAGGTGCAGCGCACAGTCGGTGCGGAAGCCGAAGCCGTCCTTGCTCAGCGTGATATGGCCGGAATAGTTGCCGTCGAAATACTTCTTCAGAACCTCATCGGTGCGCTCGTTCACGCGTGCGCGAAGCGCCTCGCCGATTGAGATGCTCTTTCCCGAGATTCGAAGGGTCATTGCGTGCCTCTATGCCTTATGAAACCCCCGATCGCTTCGGAGGGGTACCAAGACTAGCGCGATTTAACGCGAACGCAATTACACCGGTGCGGTATCGCGCGACCGGTCTGGAGAGGAAGCAGGTGCTGAAAGGGCGTGTCCAAGCATGCTCTGTTTGTCGCGGCGGCGCTGCACCGAGGAAGGAATTCGCATCGCTTCGCGATACTTCGCGACGGTGCGGCGGGCGATATCAATGCCCGACGCGCGCAATCGTTCCACGATCGTATCGTCAGAGAGGATCGCGGACGGCGATTCGGCGTCGATCAACTGCTTGATGTGATGACGGACGGCTTCGGCCGAATGCGCCTCGCCGCCGTCGGCGGAGGCGATCGATGCCGTGAAGAAGTACTTGAGTTCGAAAGTGCCGCGATTGGTCGCCATATATTTGTTGGCGGTCACACGCGACACCGTCGATTCGTGCATCTGGATCGCATCCGCCACGGCTTTGAGATTAAGCGGCCGCAAGTGCGCCACGCCGTAGGTGAAGAAGCCGTCCTGCTGGCGCACGATCTCGGTTGCGACCTTGAGGATCGTGCGGGCGCGCTGATCAAGGGCGCGCACCAGCCAGGTCGCGTTCTGCAGGCAATCCGTGAAGTAGGACTTGTCGCCGTCCTTCCGGATCGTCTTTGACAATTCGGTATAATAGGTCTGGTTCACCAGGACACGCGGCAACGTGTCGCTATTGAGTTCGACATGCCAGCCGCCATCAGGCCCCGGCCGCACATAGACGTCCGGCACCATGGTTTGCGTCCGCGACGAGCCGAACTTCAGGCCCGGCTTCGGATCGAGCCGGCGGATCTCGCCGATCATGTCGGTGATGTCTTCGTCGTCGACGCCGCACAGCTTCCGCAGGGATGCGATATCGCGCTTGGCGAGGAGATCGAGATGTTCGACCAGGGCCTGCATCGCCGGGTCGTAGCGATCGAGCTCGCGGAGCTGGATCGCCAGGCACTCGCTCAAGTTTCGCGCGCAGACGCCGGGGGGATCGAATTTCTGCAGCACCGAGAGCACTGCATCGACCTCGTGCTGCGGCGCACCGAGCCGCTCCGCTGCCTGTCCGAGATCCGGCGGCAGGTAGCCGGCCTCATCGACGAGGTCGATCAGATATTGCCCGATCATACGCTGGGACGGTGAGGTAAAGGCGACCGCAAGCTGCTCGGCGAGATGGTCGGCCAGCGTCAGCTCGGCGGCGACAAAGGCTTCGAGATTGTAGTCCTCATCGCTCGAGGCGCCGCCGCCCCATTCGGTATAGGAGGTCGGAGCCGCGTCTTTCGCGGCGCGTTCGGCAGCCTCCGCCGGCTCTTCGGAGAAGACGTTTTCGAGGCCGGTATCGAGCGTCTGCTCGATCTCGGCGCGGCTGCCGAGATCGCGGTTCAGCCATTCCTCCTGGCTCGGCTCGAAGCCGTCGGCGGAACTCGCCGCCTCGCCACCGGCTTCGTCGCCGTAGCTGGAACCATCAGCCTCGGAAAACTCCTGCCGCTCCGTGGCGGGCTCGCCCGCCACCGGCGGTTCCGGCCCATCGCTGGCGCGATCCAGCAATGGGTTCCGTTCCAGCTCCTCCTCCACGAAGGCCGAGAGGTCCAGATTGGACAGTTGCAACAGCTTGATCGCCTGCATCAACTGCGGCGTCATCACCAGCGACTGCGACTGGCGGAACTCTAATCTCTGGGTCAGTGCCATGGAGGCAAGAACGGTCCAATAAAGAAGTTGGCTCGATTCTTGCTTAGCCTAGTCCAAGGCCGATGTACACGGCTTGACGGATCGGAAAAAGGGCTAGAGGCGGAATTCTTCGCCAAGGTAAAGCCGGCGGACATCCGGATTGTTGACGATCTCATCCGGGCTGCCTTCCGTCAAGATTTCCCCGGCGTAAACGATGTAGGCGCGGTCGGTCAGGCCGAGCGTCTCCCGCACATTGTGGTCGGTAATAAGCACCCCGATACCGCGATTGGTCAGGTGACGGACCAGATCCTGGATGTCCCCGACCGCGATCGGGTCGATGCCGGCGAATGGCTCGTCGAGCAGCATGTAATTGGGCCGCGTCGCCAGTGCGCGGGCGATCTCGACGCGGCGGCGCTCGCCGCCGGATAGCGCGATCGATGGTGTCTTTCGCAACCGCGTAATGTTGAATTCGTCGAGCAGCGCATCGAGTTCCGCCTCGCGCTTCTTCCTTGAAGGCTCGACCACTTCGAGCACCGCGCGGATGTTCTGCTCGACCGACAATCCGCGGAAGATCGAGGCTTCCTGCGGAAGATAGCCGATGCCGAGGCGGGCGCGCTGATACATCGGCAGTTTCGTCACGTCATGGCCATCCAGCTCGATGGCGCCGCGATCGGCCTTGATCAGCCCGGTAATCATGTAGAACACCGTGGTCTTGCCGGCGCCGTTGGGGCCGAGCAGGCCGACCGCCTCGCCGCGGCGCACATAGATGCTGACCCCGCGCACGACCTGGCGGCTGCCAAAGCTCTTTTCCACGCTATGCACAGCCAGATAGCCCGGGCGCCGGATCAGGCGCGGGGCGCTGGCGCCGTTGGTCTTGGCGGACGTCTTGGCTGGCTTGGCGGCGCGGGGGCGCGGCCTCTCCTCCCTGGGCGGCTCGGGCACCGGTTGCGGATGTGGCAGTTCCACGCCAGGCATCGGGGCGGCACGCGCCCCCGGCGGCGTATCCCGGACGGAGCTTGTCAGCATCTCGCCAAAGGAATCGTCGAGCGCGGTGATGTCCTCACGCGAACGCGCGAAGCCGGAACTGCGTTTCGCAGGGCGCCTTCGGAACATGCCGAATATGTCCACCATCCCGCTTCGCCAGCCTTTCACGGTGTCCCCGGGGACTACGCCCGCGGGCTAATCGATTAGCTCGCGAACCTTGAATGCGTGGATGCCCTTGTCCTGCGGAACCGCTCGCCCACCCCCAGGCGCGTTCCACCACCGGACGTCCACTCTCTGTTCGGAAAACCGGTTCCCATTTTTCCGGATCATCGCCTAGATACAGTCTCGCCCCGCCGGCTTCAACCTCGCCGCCTCAAGATATTCAGTAAGCTATTGATTTATTTCGACTTACTGGAAGGCGACGGGCTGCCGGGCTGCGGCGGGCAGCCCCCCTGGCCACCGCCGCCCTGCCCGCCCTGTCCTTGCTGGATCAGCGCCTGCACCCTGCCGCCGTCGGATTCCACACGCGAGACGCCGGTCGTCATGTCCACCAGCAGCCTGTCGCCGCGCAGCACGTTCTTGCACTGCGTCAGCACGACGCCGCCGAGCATGGTGATGAGATTGGCTTTGGTGTCGAAGATCGCGGTCTCCCCGGTGACGACCTGATCCTTCTGGGTGACCACGACGTTGCCCTTGGCCTCCAGCCGCTTGATCGAGGAGCTGCCACCCGGCCCCGGCTGGGCCGACTGCATCGGCGCCGATTTTGCGCTTTTGGCGTTCGATGGCGGCGGCGTGCCTTGGCCCTGTCCCGAATTCGATTCATAGAACACGACCAGCGTCTTCGACGTCATCGTGGTGTCGCCCTGTACCACCTTCACATTGCCCGAGAATGTCGCTTCCTTTTTCTTGTCGCGCATCTCGAGCGCCGCCGCCTCGATCTGGATCGGCTGGTCACGATTCTGGGTAAAGCCCTGCATGGCGTTGGGCACGCCGGAGACTGCGCTCTGCGCGCGCACCGAACCCGGCGCGATCATCGCGAGTACGAAGGCCGCCGCTGCAACACCGCGCGAAGAAAACTGCTTCATGAAGATCATTTCGTGTTGGCGGATTTGCTTGAGCCCGAGCGCGTCTTCTGCGGCGGTGGCGGTGCAGGTGCGGGCGCCGGCTCCGCTTCGGCCTGCGCCGGCGGATTATCCATGATCAAATTCATCACGACATTGCCTTCGAAGCGCACGACCCCGCCGTTGTTGTAGATCCGGAGCTTGTCGGCGGTCAGCGTGCCGTTCAGCAATTTGACGTCGACATGCTCGTCCGACGTCACCGTGCCCTTGTTGATATCGACAAAGGCTTGCGAAAGCTTGGCCTCATAGCCGGTCGACGTTTGCAGGAAGATGTCCTTGCGCAGGTCGAGGAGCTGCTGCTTGCTGTCGTAGAAGCCGGTGCGCGCATCCATGGTCATCGTGGAGCGGTCTTCCATCAGCATCTTTGCGCGCAGGGTCTGGAGCTCGACGTGATCGGGGTCGGTGAGGTCCTGGATCGCCGCCTTGGCCCAGAGCTCGTACGGGCGCTGGTCGGTGGAGAAGCCTGCGAGATGCGGCGATTCCATCGTGATCTTGGTGCCGGAGACGACCAGGTTGCCGATGTCGACCGGCAGCTTCGGCAACAACATGCGGAACGGATTGAAGACCGACACCCCGACGATCGCGAGCAATGACAGGACCACCGCCGCGGGGACCGCGATGCGCAGGATCCGCACCATCCGGCTGTGGCGCTCGGCGGCGGCAAAGCGCGCCTCGAGGCCGGCTAGATAGGCTGGGCTCTGGATCGAATTCACCGCTGCTCCAAGGGCGCGAAGTCTGGCAAAAGCTTACATCATTCTACCCGGGACCGCCGGATTGCGCAGCCGGGACGTCGCGTCGCGGCCGCCGCACACTCGCGTTACGAGTGTGACCGAAACGGGGCGGACGAACGCCTTTCGGGCGTCCGCGCCGGCCTCGGACAGGTTCAGGAATGCGCAAAAATGTCTTCGGCTTCCCAGCCGCCGAGATCGAGCCGGGCGCGGGTGGGCAGGAATTCGAAACAGGCTTTCGCCAGTTCGGTGCGGCCCTCGCGCGCCAGCATCGCATCGAGCTTCTCGCGCAGCGCATGCAGATGCAGCACGTCGGACGCAGCATAGGCAAGCTGCGCCTCGCTCAGCGCCGGCGCGCCCCAGTCGCTCGATTGTTGCTGCTTCGACAGTTCGATATTGAGCACCTCGCGCACCAAGTCCTTCAGTCCGTGGCGGTCGGTATAGGTGCGGCTGAGGCGGGAAGCGATCTTGGTGCAGTAGACCGGCGTCGGCATCACGCCATAGGCATTGTAGAGCGCCGCAAGATCGAACCGCGCGAAGTGGAAGATCTTCAGGATGTTCGGATTGGCGAGCAGCGCCTTCAGGTTCGGCGCATCGGCTGATGCCATCGGCACCTGCACGACGTCGGCCGTGCCGTCGCCATTGGACATCTGCACCACGCAGAGCCGGTCGCGATGCGGATTGAGCCCCATGGTCTCGGTGTCGATCGCAACGGCATCCTTGTAGCGGGACAGATCCGGCAAATCGCCGCGGTGCAGGCGGATGGTCATGAAAGCGTGCCTCAGGTCAAAAAAGTTCGATTCGAGGCGCGACACTAGCCTCCAAAGCGCGAGGAGGCGAGCGCTAGAACAGCCACAAACCGCAATAAAACGAGCTATTTGCCATGGTTTTGCGGAGTTCCTCGGTGCCCGCAGCCAGTACCGACGAGAGCCCGCCGGCCATCCCTTTGGGGGCGTAGCCCGGGTGAAGCGCCAGCGTAACCCGGGGCCGTTCCAACCACTTGCGCAAATGTCCCGGGTTGCGCTCCGCTCCACCCGGGCTACAGACTTTCTGTAAGACGCGCGAGCCAGCCGTTTCTGTCGCCGCGCTTCACGCAGGAGGGCTGCCGGAGTAAACACTGATGGTGTGGAGGTATGCTTGTGGTCGAGGGTGGGGGGAACAGCCCTGTCGTGAACCTTGGATCGGCGGAGCAAACCCATGCAGAGCGAGGATCGACACGCCCATTGGCAAGACGTCTATACCAAAAAGGCCGAGAACGAAGTTAGCTGGTTTCAGGAGAGCCCAGCTCCATCAATTGAATTGATCATGCAGGTCGGAGCGACGCGCGCCTCCCCTATCATAGACATCGGCGGCGGTGCTTCACGTTTGGTCGATAACCTCATCGAGAACGGCTTCGAGGATGTTACCGTGCTCGATATATCCGAAGCTTCGCTGCAGATTGCCAGAACCCGTCTTGGGAACCGTGCTGCAAAGGTCGATTGGATCGTCGATGACGTAACGACGTGGGTGCCGACAAGGACCTACGACATCTGGCATGATCGTGCCACGTTCCACTTCCTGACCGTGGAGAACGACCGCACTGCCTATGCGAAGCGCTTGAAGCAGGCGTTGAAGGTCGGAGGTCACGCGATCATCGCCACCTTCGCGCTGGACGGACCGGAACGCTGCAGCGGATTGCCTGTCGTGCGCTACGACCCGGAGGGCCTCGGCCGGATCCTGGGCCCTGCGTTCGAGCTCACCGATCGGCGGCAGCATCGGCATGCGACGCCATGGGGCACGGAGCAGTCGTTCCAGTTCAGCGTGTTCCGCAGGACCGACATCCCCTGAGCTGCCCCGCCCAGGAAGCCGGCGATGAAGCGTTTGGCGGCATCTGGACTTTGGCTTACCCGCTCTGTACGGACGATCTCCTCCCGAAGAGGTCGCGACGTCGAGAGAAACGACTAGATGCCCCGAATACCTAGACCACTCCAATCGATGAAGCTCCTGCTCGCCTGGATGATGCCGCAAGGCACGTCGTTCCAGACCTATGCGGCGGGGTCGAAGCTGCGCTTCATCGTCCAGTGCCGCGACGTCATCGGCCGTCACATCGCGAAATATGGCCGGTTTGAACCGCAATTGACCGACTGGATCGGCGCATATCTGCAAGATCAACCGAAGGGCATCGTTGTCGACGTCGGCGCCAATCTCGGCTGGCATGCGGTGCATGCCGCTCAACATGCCTCCGTCACCACCGTGGTCGCGTTTGAACCGGATGCGACCAATGCCTGGCTGCTCGATCGCAATCTCACGATCAACGACATCGACAAGGTTGTCGTCTATCCTTGCGCGGTTGGCGCCACCGTCGGGCATGCGCATTTGCACCGTTACAAAAGGTCCAACAATGGGCGCCACTCGCTGATCAAGAACTATGGCCTGGGCTCACGCGTGGTCCCGTTGACCGACGTCGATTCCGCGCTCGGAGCCCTTGGGCTGGCGCAGGACAGAATTTTGTTGATGAAGATTGATGTGGAAGGCTTTGAGCCCGCGGTTCTGGCGGGTGCGGTGAAGGCGCTCGAGCGCGCCGATGTCGTCATCACGGAATACTCTCCTCAATTGAGCCGCGACGGCGATCTGTCGGTCGAGGGGATGATCGATCGGCTGCTCGGAGCCGGATTTGTCCCCCATCAGCTCGTAGGCAAGTCGTCCAAGGCTGCCCGGGTTGAGCTCAAGGATCTGCGTCGCATCGAAGACCAGACCGATATCCTCTGGATCAAGCCAACAACGAATGGTGGCGCGGTGGCCGCATCCGCGCAGGCCGAGCCATCTGCGGGATGACGCATGCCGAGCCTGTCCCTGATCGTGATCACCAAGAACGAAGAGCACTGCATTGCGCGGTGCCTGCGTTCGGTTGATGCGGACGAGATCATCGTGGTCGACAGCGGCAGCACGGATCGAACGGTGGAGATCGCCCGCGCAAGCGGCGCACGTGTCGTGGTGACATCGGATTGGCTGGGATACGGGCCGCAGAAGAGCCGCGCGCTCGCGCTCGCGCGAGGCGACTGGGTCCTGTCGCTTGATGCCGACGAATGGATCGAGCCGGAATTTGGCGACCAGATCAGGAGCGCCATCAACGCGGCGGACGCACCTGCCGCCTACCAGACGCTCCGGCGATCGCGTTTCTGCGGCAAGGCGCTGAGATTCGGAGGTTGGTCTTCCGACTATGTCGTTCGCCTGTTCCAGCGCGGACAGGCCCGATTTTCCGACGACCTGGTCCACGAGGGGCTGATCGTCGACGGCCCCATCAAGCGGATCGATGTCACCATCGAGCATGATTCAATCGAATCCTGGTCCGACGCCCAGGACAAGATCGACCGCTATTCCCGAGCCGCAGCCGAGCAGATGAATGCCCGCGGCCGCCGCGCAGGCCCGTTCGCTGCGCCTTTGCATGGCTTGGCCGCCTTCCTGAAGGTCTACGTTCTGCGCCTGGGCTTCCTGGACGGAGCAGCCGGCTGGGGCGTGGCACAGTACAATCGGCAATATTCCGCCGCGAAGTGGCGGCGTCTTGCGGAATATTCGGCGCAAGCCAAGCGTGGCCGTTGATTGGCAGCCATCATGCTCTAGTTGCCCGTACCAACCGTACCTCGTCTCCTCGCCGCCTTCAGGTCAGCGATTGCGTCTTCCATGATCGTTGTCGGCACGAAGCTCGGCGGAAACGAACGCGGCGGAAACTCCTTGAATGTGACCATGAACTGAGAAACATCGTCCATCGCGCCGTAGATCGCGCCGACGTGATTGAGATTCCAGTCCCAGTAGGTGTTGGAGGTGATGTCGGCCCGCTCGAACGGATCCTGGAACAGGTTGTAGATCTTCTGCAGGCGCAATTTCGTGAAAGGCTCGGCCCAGACCTGCATCTGTCCCGGAGCACGTTGCTCGGCATAGACATATTTGTAGTCGCCCTTTCGAAGGGCAACGAGCAGACCATCGTCGTCGGCGTAGAAGAATTTGTCGCGGGCGCTCTTGACCCCGTTGTTGTTTGCCGCAGTCCCGCTCACGTTGCGGAGGAATTGCGATTGGTCGTAGCCGTCGAGATGCACCTTGTAGTCGATGCCGTTGGCGGTGTAGCCGGCTTTCAGCTTGTTGACGATGTCGGGTTCTCCCGCGATCGCGCACAGCGTCGGTATCCAGTCGTTGTGGCTCATGAGCTCGTTGGTGACCGTTCCGGGCTTGATCACGCCGGGCCAGCGAACCAGGCAGGGCACGCGGAACGCGCCTTCCCAATTGGTGTTCTTTTCCGAACGGAACCAGGTCATGGCGCCATCCGGCCAGGTGTTCATGTGAGGTCCATTGTCGCTGGTGTAGACGACGATCGTGTTGTTCGCGATGCCCATGTCGTCGAGCGCGCGGAGCAGGACCCCGATCGTGTCGTCATGCTCGATCATGCCGTCGACATACTCGCTGTCGCCGTGCGCGTAGCGCCCGCGATGGCTGTCGCGCACATGCGTTCGCAAATGCATGCGTGTGGAATTGAACCAGCAGAAGAAGGGCCGCCCTGCTGATTGCTGGCGCTTCATGAAATCGATCGCCGCCGCCGAGGTCTCGTCGTCGATGGTCTCCATTCGCTTCTTGGTGAGCGCGCCGGTATCCTCGATCGTCTGCTTGCCGATCCTTCCGAAGCGCGGATCGACGGTCGGATCGTCGCGGTCAGTTGCCCTGCACCTCAACACGCCGCGGGGTCCGAATTTGGCGCGGTAGGCAGGATCCTTCGGATAGTCGGGCAGCTCGGGCTCTTCCTCGGCGTTGAGGTGGTAGAGATTGCCGAAGAACTCGTCGAAGCCATTCACGGTCGGCAAGGTTTCGTTGCGATCGCCGACGTGATTCTTGCCAAATTGCCCGGTCGCGTAACCGAGATGCTTGAGCAGGCCGCCTGCTGAAGGATCAAGCTGGCTCATTCCCATCGGAGCCCCGGGATATCCAACCTTCGTCAGTCCGGTCCGGATTCCATGCTGCCCGGTCAGGAAGGCCGCTCGACCTGCGGTGCAGGACTGTTCGCCATAGTAATGAAGGAATCTGATCCCCTCGCGGGCGATCCGGTCGATATTGGGCGTTTCATAGCCCATGAGACCGCCGGAATAGGCGCTGATATTCGCTATGCCGATATCGTCACCGAAGATAACGAGAATGTTTGGCTTGCGGTCGCCGGGCAGTGGCGATGCGGCGGGAGCCGGCGCCGCGGACTTTTGGTCCTGGCCAAGCGCCTCGGAGGTCAGCGTCGCGGCGACCAGCGCCGTCCCGCTCAAGAGCAAGTTGCGGCGATCGAGAAACGACTGCTTCTTGTCCGAGTTCATCGTTCACTCCCATTTCTGACTACGCACCTGAAACCGACATGGCTCGTCGACGTGTCGACCGGTTCGGCATGCCGGGCAGCGGGCCGATAGCGGCGGCAATAGTTCGGCGCGCACAGATGCGAGCCGCCCTTCAAGACTTTGCGGGGAATGCGGATGTTCGGTTGACCTGGATCAAAGCTCGTGCGCTCCGGGCTGCCGCGCGGATTGTGTGGAACGCAGCAAGGCTTTGCGCTATCGGCTTCGTGCCGGGCCGACCACCAGTCGGCGGTCCATTCCCAGACATTGCCGATCATGTCGTAGACGCCGTAGCCGTTCGGCGGAAATGCCGTGACGGGCGAGGTGCGCTGGAAGCCGTCTTCGCAGATGTTCTGGACCGGGAAGTCGCCTTGCCAGGTGTTGGCCATGTGCCGGCCGTCAGGCGTCAGCGTGTTGCCCCAGGCGAACTCCTCACCATCCAGACCGCCGCGCGCGGCAAGCTCCCATTCGGATTCGGTGGGAAGCTGCTTGCCTATCCATTTCGCGTAGGCGAGCACGTCCGCGTACGAAACGTGCACCACTGGATGGTCGTCCAGGTCCTTGATGTTGCTTCCAGGTCCGTACGGTCGCCGCCAGTTGGCGCCCTTCATGAACGTCCACCACTGGCTCCAGTCGCGCAGATCGTGTACGCGACGCGGCGGTGAGAACACCAGCGAGCCGGCATAGATCATCTTCGGCAGGGCACCGGGATAATCTTTTGGGTTCGGTGCAATCTCCGCCGTGGTGACGTACCCGGTCGCGTTGACATACGCCTTGAACGCGCCGTTGGTCACCGGCGTGCGGTCGATCCAGAAGCCGTCCACGCTCACCCGATGGCTGGGCGCCTCTTCGGGATAATGATTGTCGGAGCCCATCCGGAAAGTAGCGCCGGGAATCCAGATCATGTCGCTGGCAGCGAGATCGGTCGGCCGCCCCGTGCGCTCGATACCCGACTCCGACATTCCCACTTCCCGACACAGATCAGCGACTGCCGCCGGCACGTCCCGGAAATTCAGTCCGCACCGTCAAGGATGCAATGGTAATCTACCACAGGTGGCACGTGAGAAAAATGTCACCGCCGCTGACCTATGGACGCTGGCACAAAAATGCATATTCGAGCCCGGGCTAGGGTCAAAGACCTATCGCCTGCACGTTCCACCGAACGTCCAGATCGAGCAGTATTGGTCGCCGACTGCCTACGACCGCGACACCCACGCGCTGATCCGAAACGTCGACCGCGCCAGCCGCGCCTCGAACAACGCCGAGGTCAAGAAGAACGCCGAGTTTGGGCGGCTCAGGTCAGATAGGATGACGCCATTTCAAAGCACGGCGCATAAGCAGAATGGTCGCGAAGAGTAGGACGACGATGGCCCAGAAGAAGGTTGGGATCGGACCTTGCTGGTGAATATGGGCCATGTACATCACGAGCCCCAGAAGGGTGAACGTGAGGAGGCTTGCCGTCCAATACAGCGGCGAGCGTAACAGTCCGGCTGCGGCGCGCTCAGCAGCCTTTTGACGACCCCTTCTCGCGAACCAAATCGCGACTGCAATACAGGCACTGACAAACAACCACGTCATGAGGCTTCCCGCTGCCCTGCGAACGTAGAGGCAGTACGTTTAAGAAACGTCTCGCAGCGATGGCAAATTGAATTCAATCCATGCCGCCGCCAGCCTGCCAGGCAAGCCCGAGATTCACGTGGTGCCGGCCGGCCACTACGCCTTCCTCCCACCGTGCTCGGTTCTTTCGAGCGCATCTCGGCGGCGGTGCGGAGGCCCGCTCAGCACCGTAGCCCGGGTGAAGCGCAGCGTAACCCGGGGCCGCTGCGAACGCGGACGCAGATGTCCCGGGTTGCGCGTTCCGCTGCACCCGGGCTACGGGCTCCGCGGCTCAAACCAGCAATTTTACCATTGGGATAAAGGGGGGGTGGTGCCCAGGAAAGGACTCGAACCTTCACGGCCGTGAGGCCACTGGCACCTGAAGCCAGCGCGTCTACCAATTCCACCACCTGGGCACGTGGCGGGGTTAGTAAGGACCGGTCGCGCGCTTGTCAAATAGACGATTGGAAACTCAAATAGTCTGTACAGGGTGACCGCGATGGCGTATCGCGACATCCAGCTGAACAGGCCCCAAATCGCACCTATTTCGACCCGCAGGAACTGACCCATGGCATCGAACCTGGAAACGCTCGTCACGGTTTTCGGCGGATCGGGCTTCCTGGGGCGGCACGTGGTCCGGGCGCTGTGCAAGCGGGATTACCGCGTTCGTGTCGCCGTCCGGCGGCCGGAACTGGCCGGGCACCTGCAGCCGCTCGGCAAGGTCGGCCAGATCCACGCCGTCCAGGCCAATCTGCGCTACCCGGCCTCGGTGGCCGCCGCGATGCGTGATTCGCACGTCGCCGTTAACCTGGTCGGCATCCTCACCGAAAGCGGCGAGCAGTCCTTCGAGGCGGTCCAGGCCAAGGGCGCCGAGGCGGTGGCCGCGGCCGCAAGCGCGGAAGGCGCGCGGGTGGTGCATGTCTCGGCGATCGGCGCCGACGCCGATTCGGCTTCCGCCTATGCCCGCGCCAAGGCGGCCGGTGAAGCGGCGGTGCTGGCGGCCTCGCCATCGGCCACCATCCTGCGCCCGTCGCTGGTGTTCGGGCCGGAGGATCAATTCACCAACCGTTTCGCGGGGATGGCCCGGATGTCGCCGGCGATCCTGCTGGTCGGCGGCGGCCTGACCAAGATGCAGCCCGCCTTTGTCGGCGACGTCGCCACCGCGGTGGCCGATGCCGTCGACGGCCAGACCAAGCCCGGCGCGACCTACGAATTGGGCGGCCCGGAAGTGCTGACCATGCGCGAGATCATGGAGACGATCCTTGATATCACCGACCGCGACCGCGCGCTGGTCTCGCTGCCGTTCGGCCTCGCCAAGATCCTGGCCGCGTTCCTGCAATTCGCACCGGGCGCGCTGAAGCTCACGGCGGATCAGGTCGAGCTGTTGCGCAAGGACAATGTGGTATCGGACGCGGCCAAGGCCGCCGGCCTCACCTTCGAGGGGCTCGGCATCACGCCCGATTCGCTGGAAGCAATCGCCCCGCAATATCTCTGGCGCTTCCGCCCGGCCGGCCAATTCGAGCGCAAGAACGCGTATCGTCCGCCGTCCCAGGCTTGATCCGCCACGCATAACCGCAAATCTCGATGCGGCGCGACGCTCGGGCCGCAACCTCCCGCCTCTCCCCTTGCGGGAGAGGCCGGATTTCGCGCGCCAGCGGGAAATCCGGGTGAGGGGTTTCTCTCCGCGAGTACGGTGGCCCTTGAGAGAAACCCCTCACCCGGATCGCATTCCGCTTCGCTGCATGCGCTCCGGCCTCTCCCACAAGGGGAGAGGCGGAACCGAGCAAGCGGAGAGAGAGATCGTACGGCCGCCGCCTGCCCCTTACCTTCCCAGCGCCAGCGCGATCAGGCCGAGCGTGCCGACGATCACGCGCCACCACGCGAACAGCGTGAAGCCGTGGCGGGTGACATAGGAGAGAAAGGTCTTCACCACGACCACAGCGGTGATGAGCGAGACCACGAATCCGATCGCGACGATCCATAGATTGTCCGTCGTCATCTCGGCGCGGTTCTTGTAGAAATCATAGGCGAAGGCGCCGATCATGGTCGGGATCGCCAGGAAGAATGAGAACTCCGCCGCCGCGCGCTTGTCGGAGCCGAGCAGCATTGCCGCGACGATCGAGGCGCCGGAGCGCGACACGCCCGGGATCATCGCCATGCACTGCGCGATGCCGATCCAAAGGTACATCAGCAGCGGGAATCTCGTCGCGTCATGTTCGCGCGGCTTGAGCTCGAGCTGATCGACCCACAGCAGGATGGCGCCGCCGACGATCAGCGAGAAGCACACGACCCACGGATTGAACAGAACGGTCTTGATGTATTTGCCGGCAATGAGGCCGACGATGACGGCCGGCAGGAACGCGACCAGCACGCCGATGACGAAGCGCCGGTCATCGGCATTGGAGAACATGCCGAGCGCGACCCGCCACAATTTGCCGAAATAGAGTCCGACGATGGCAAGGATCGCGCCGAGCTGGATCAGCACGGTGAAGCTATCCCAGAAGGGGCCTTCGCCCAGCCCGAAGAATCGTTCCGCCAGCAGGAGATGTCCGGTCGATGAAACGGGCAGGAACTCCGTGACGCCTTCGATTATGCCCAGAATCACCGCCCGCAACGTATCGGTCATCATGATGTGGCCTGCTTTTGCTGGAGAAATCGGGGTCCTTCTCGCCTATTCCCCGTTTTGCTGCAATCGCTAAAAACGCCAAACATGGGTTGCCTGATTCGTCTGATTGGCTAGAGCATGATCCGGAGAAGTGGCAGACCGGTTCTGCAAAAAGATCATGCTCAAACAAAGACATGGGACCATGATCCGATTTCATCTAATCGCATCGTGAATTAGTGTCCCTGATCTGCCGCGGCTTCGACACGATCAGGCCGTGAACTGCTGAAGGACTTCATGTACACGCTGTTTCATCATCCGTTCTGTCCGCATTCCCGTTTCATTCGCCTGGTGCTTGGCGAATACGGGCTCGATCTGCGGCTGGTGGAGGAACGGGTCTGGGAACGTCGCGAGGCCTATCTGGCGCTCAATCCGGCGGCAACGACGCCGACCTTGATCGCCGAGGGTTTCCCGCCGGTTCCCGGTGTCGGCGTGATCGCCGAATATCTCGACGAGGCGCATGGGCTGAATGCCGGCGACCGGCGCCTGATGCCGACCTCGATGGCCGAACGCGTCGAGGTGCGCCGGCTGATGTCGTGGTTCAACGACAAGTTCTTCGAGGAGGCCTCCAATCCGCTGGTGACCGAGCGCATCTACAAGCGCTTCATGAGCGAGGAAGACGGCGGAGGCGCCCCGAATGCGGAGGTGCTGCGCGCGGGCAAGGCCAATGTGCGCTATCATCTGACCTATATCGGCTGGCTGGCGCGGACGCGGAACTATCTCGCCGGCGACCGGCTCACTTACGCGGATCTCGCCGCCGCGGCGCATCTTTCGGCGATCGACTATCTGGGCGACGTGCCATGGAGCGAGGACGACGCAGCAAAGGCGTGGTACGCGCGGGTGAAATCCCGCCCGTCGTTCCGCCCGCTGCTCAGCGAGTGGCTGGCGGGCGTGCCGGCGTCGCGGACCTATGTGGACCTCGACTTCTGACCCCACAGCCCAAGCTTTCACCGGCCGATCTCAAATCCGCGCTCGAACACGAAGCCCGCGCGCTCGGTTTCGACTGCATCGGCGTGACCGATCCCGGCGCGATCGGCGGCGCGGCCAAATATTTCCGCGAGTTCCTCGACTTGGGCGGCCATGGCGACATGGATTGGCTTGCGGCGCATCCTGAGCGCCGCAGCGATCCGCGCGTGCTCTGGCCCGGCGTGCGCTCGATCATCATACTCGGCGTCAATTACGGGCCGGACCAGAATCCGCTCGATATCCTGAAGCACCGCGAGCGCGGCGCGATCTCCGCCTACGCGCAGGGCGATGATTATCACGACGTGATCAAGAAGCGGCTGAAGACGCTGGCGCGATGGCTGGTCGCGGCCAGCGGCGATGACGTGAAGGTGTTCATCGACACCGCAGCCGTGATGGAAAAGCCGCTCGCGCAAGCCGCCGGTCTCGGCTGGCAGGGCAAGCACACCAACCTGGTGTCGCGCGACTTCGGCTCATGGCTGTTCCTCGGCGCGATCTTCACCGCAAGCGAGCTGCCGCGCGATTCCGCCGACATCGATCATTGCGGCTCCTGCACCGCCTGCCAGGACATCTGCCCGACCGCGGCATTTCCCGCGCCCTACAAGCTCGATGCGCGGCGCTGCATCTCCTATCTCACTATCGAGAGCAAGGGCCCGATCCCGCGCGAATTCCGCAAAGCGATCGGCAACCGCATCTATGGCTGCGACGATTGCCTCGCGGTGTGCCCGTGGAACAAGTTCGCGCAAGCCGGACGTGAAGCAAAGCTCGCAGCGCGCGAGGAATTGCGCGCCCCAGTGCTTGCCGATCTCGTGCGGCTCGACGATGCGGCGTTCCGCGCGCTGTTTTCGAAATCGCCGGTCAAGCGCATCGGCCGTAACCGCTTTGTCCGCAACGTTCTGATCGCGATCGGCAACTCCGACGATGCCGCTTTGGCCGGCGAGGCCGAGCGCCTGCTCGACGACGCAAGCCCGCTGGTGCGCGGCGCAGCCGTCTGGGCCTTGTCGCAACTGATGGCGCCTGAAACGTTTGCGGCACGAGCCGCAGAGGCACTTGGCGCGGAGACTGATGACAGCGTGCGCGAAGAGTGGCGCGCATCTTCCCCGTTGCCAAACCCTCATCCTGAGGAGCGCGAAGCGCGTCTCGAAGGATGAGGCCACCGGCGGGCCTCATGGTTCTCCCGGCGATGCGAAGCATCGTCCGGAGACGGCGCTCGCGCGCCTCCTCACCATGAGGGTCAACAGCAATCCCGCTGCGAGAGAAGATGTGGCGGTCGCATCAGATCGAACATGACAACCATATGAATGATCTAGCGCAAGGAGACGGCCGCGGACGCGAGGCATAGAGACGGTAGTGATGTCTCGCGCCCGGTGGTGTCATGAAAGCACAGATCATTAGAGAACTCGGTCAGGCCGATATTCTCTTGCCGTCGCTCGTGGCCGAAGGCCTCGCCGCCAACGATCGCATCAAAGTCCGCTTGAGCGCGCTGCAGGCCGCCGCCGAACATGCGCGCCAGCCCGATCACCCGATCAACGAGCTTGCCGTGGAGAGCCATGCCGCAGGGATCGCGCCGGCGGCCATCGCCTCCTTGGTCGGCGGCGCGCACATGATCGGCGACAGCCGTCTCAGTGCACCCGCGCTCGCAAAGCTGATGAAGGAGATCCAGGACGACATCGCGACCATGATCCGCGCGGTGAATACGGGCAGTGCTGCGGACGGCGAGAAGGCGAATGCACGGCTCGATTCGATCCGCGCCGCCGGCCTGCTCGATGCATCCAGCGAGATCGAACTCGCGCGGATCGCACGGCTGACCGGTGTCGGCGAGGACTCCGGCGCCAGCCTGCACCGGCTGGTGATGGAATTGCACAAGGCGCTCAACAAGCTCGCCGCCGGCTGCTCGGAAGAGGTTCTTGCCGGCGCCCATGTGTTCGGCCTGCACAGCGAGGACCGCGCGCCGGTCGAAAGCTTCATGAAGGGCCTGAACGAGACGCGCGGCCTCAAATTCGATCATCCCGGCCTCGACACCATGGCGACGCGGTCCGACGGCCGGCTCCTGATCCAGAACGACATCGGCACCACCGACGCGCATGTCCTGGTGATTGCGGTCAGGAAGAACGCGGTCACCGTCACCTACAGCGACGTGCATCTGGCGCGCGCGAAATTCTTCATCTCGCTGTTCGACAAGTTCGAGGCGAAGTGGAGCGGGCTCGACCGCCACTCGGCTGATGGCCTTGGCGAGGACAGCGCCTTCTTCCTCGTCACCGGCCAGTTCGAAGGCGAAAGCGCCGCGGACCGCAACGATTTCCTGGCCGCGGTGGGCGCCGCGCTGGTGTTCCTGATCGACTGGAACAAGGCGCGGAAATTGCTGCGGAGCTGGGTCGCCAAGGACGACGCCGCGCGGATCCTGGAATGGGCGGCGCGGCACCGGATCGGCCACCGCGCCTTCCTCGAACTCGGCGGCAATGAACTGCTCGGCGGCGCCGTGCGCAATGCCGCGCCGAACCGCATCGGTTTCGGTGAGCGGCTCGACCAGGCGCTCGGTCGCGCGGCCGCGATCGATTTCCTCAAGACCGTGCTGCGGCTTTCGACCGAGGCGCTGCTCGCCGGCCAATCGGTCAGGATGGTGCGTGACCAGATCGAGGCCGATCTGGTGCGGCGGCTGGAGCGGGTCGAGAGCGCGCTGCTGGCGATGGTGCTGCGTCAGGTCGGGCTGGCGCATGACCTCGTCGCCGCCATCTCCCGTTATGTCGCCACGCTACAGGCCAACCAGACCGCCGACGGCAAGGCGCTCGCCGCGCGCGCAAGCCATATCGAGCAGAAGGCGGATCGCCTCGCCTTCGAGGCGCGGCGCGAAGTCACCCGTCTCGATGCGCGCCCCGTCATCGGGCAGTTGATCGACCGCGCCGAAGAAGCCGTCGATGAACTCGAACAGGCCGCCTTCATCGCCTCGCTTACGCCTGCCTACCTCGACAAGTCGCTGGTGTCGGCGCTCGCCGAACTCTGCGCGGTCGCCATCACCGCGACCGAAGCCGCCGCCAGCGGGCTTGCCGCTGCGATCGAAGTGCCGGAGGGCCGCCGCGCCGATTCCGAGGATGCGCTCGCTGCCGTCGTCCGCCTGGTCGACGCCGAGCACGCCGCCGACACATGCGAACGCACCATCACCACGCTGGTGTTCACCGGCGGCCACGATGTCGCGACCTCGCTGTCCACACTCGAACTCGCCCGCGCCGTGGAGCGCTCGACCGACCGCCTCGCCGGCTTCGGGCACTTGTTGCGGCGGCACATCATGATCGATCTGGCGGCGTGAAGGGGAGGCAACAATGCAAATCGTCCGTATCGGCGGCGACGAGACCGCCTGTCACCCGACTGAGGAGATCGGCGCCAAGGCTGCGAACCTCGCGCGGATGGCGGCGCTCGGCCTGCCGGTGCCGCCGGCCTTCGTGCTGCCCGTCAAACTCTGCGCTGACCTCACCGACAAGCACGCGCACGCGGACGGGCGGCTGCGCGACGGGCTGAAGGAAGGCATCGCGTTCCTCGAAAGCGTCACCGGCAAGCGTTTCGGCGATCACCGGCATCCGCTATTGGTCTCGGTGCGCTCCGGTGCTGCGCGATCGATGCCCGGGATGCTGGAGACGGTGCTCAATGTCGGCTGCACCTCGCGTGCGGTGCACGGCCTGATCCGCGCCACCGGCCGGCCGCGATTGGCATGGGATTGCCGCCGGCGTTTCCTGGAGAGCTTTGCCGAGACCGTGCTCGGCTTCGACCTTGCGCCATTCGCGGCGCGGATCGCCGAGCTCACCGCGCAAGAAGGCGTTGCGACCGACCGCGAGCTCGACAGCGAGGCGATCGAACGGCTCGCCGCCGATGAGCAGGCGTTGATCGAGGATCGCGACGACGGCTGGCTCGAGGATGCGGAAGCGCAGCTCGAACGCGCGGCGCGCGCCGTCTATCAATCCTGGATGAGCGAGCGCGCGCAGACCTATCGCCGGCTGCAGAACCTCGAAGATTTGAAGGGCACTGCCGTGACGGTGCAGGCCATGGTGTTCGGCAATGGCGGGCTCGCTTCGGGCGCGGGCGTTGCCTTCTCGCGCGACCCTTCGAACGGCACAGCGCGGCCGATGATCGACCTGGTGCTCGACGCGCAGGGAGAGGACGTCGTGTCCGGCCGACGCACGCCGGACAATGAGGCGACGATCGCCCGCGCGCTGCCGAGGCTCACGAGCGAGCTCGGCGACATCCTGAAGCGGCTGGAGCGGGAATTCGCTGACGTCCAGGACGTCGAGTTCACCGTCGAGGATGGCAAATTGTGGATCCTGCAGACGCGCTCCGCCAAGCGCACGCCGCGCGCTGCACTCAGAATCGCGATCGACCTCGTGCATGAGGGACTGATCACGCCGAAGGAGGGGCTCAGCCGCATCGCCGATGTCGACCTCGCCTCGCTGGTCGAAGTCTCGCTGGCAACAGTGGAGGATCCGGTCGTCACCGGCATCGGCGCCTCCGGCGGCATTGCTGTGGGGCGCGCCGCCTTCGATTCCGAAAGCGCGCAGCGGCTTGCTTCCGCCGGCGACCCCGTGATCCTGATGCGCCCGGACACCAGTACGGCCGATGTCGCCGGCTTTGCGGTGGCGGCCGGCATCGTCACCGCCGTCGGCGCCCGCACGGCCCATGCCGCGCTGGTCGCGCGGCAGATGGGCAAGCCGTGCATCGTCGGATGCGCCGACATGATGATCGACGCGGCGGCCGAACGCGCCTCGCTCGGCAAGTCGCCCGTCCTGGCGGGCGACTGGATCACCATCGAGGGCGATGGCGGCAATATCTATCTCGGGCGGCGTCAGACGGTCGTGAAGCGGCCGGAAGCGGAGCTTGCGGAAATCGCGAGCTGGCGCTCTCATGCCGGCAACACGCGGCCACAGGCGCGCAAGTCGGCGCCGGCTTGAGCAGCGCAACGTCCTCACCCCTTGTCATTCCGGGGCGATGCGCAGCATCGAGCCCGGAATCCATTTCACCACTTACCCCGCGGCCTGATGGATTCCGGGCTCGCGCTAACGCGCGCCCCGGAATGACGGCCTCAGTTGGCGAGATGCCGCGCCATCTCGGGGCGCGCCTTCAGCTCGGCGCCCTGCTTGGCGACGATCTTTGCGATTCGCTCTGGCACAAAGTGCATATCGAGGAAGGCCGGGGCGGTGTTGGCGACCTCGTGATATTCCGCGATGCGGCCATCGCGAAGGGTCATGATCGCAACGCCCTCGAACATCGCCCGCGCGCCACCAGCCTCCGGCAGCGTCGAGCGGTAGCTGAACGTATAGCGCGCGTACAGCATACGGCCGTCGCTGACGGGGTCATGCATGTCCCAGCGGAAATCGGTCGCGGTGCGATAGAAGACGTCATGGATCATGTCAGCGATCGCGGCATGCCCCGTGAACGCGCCATAGAACACGTCGTGATAGACGCCGTCGTCCGTGAACAAATCAGCGAATGCAGCGCCCTTCCGCTGTTCGACAGCATCGCAGAAGGCGCGGAGCAAGCACGTTGTTTCCATGGCGTTTCTCCCCACTCTTTCTGTCATGCCCCGCGCAGGCGGGGGCATCCAGTATTCCACAGCGGTCGTGATACATCGATGGGCCGCGGCGTACTGGATCATCCGCCTTCGCGGATGATGACAGCGTGAGTGGCCGCTCACCCCATCTCCTTCACTGCGGCGATGATGCGGGCGATGTCCTGCGGGCGCGACAGGCGGTGGTCGCCGTCCTGGATCATGGTCAGCACCACGTCCTCGCTCGGCAGCCGATGCGCCAGCGTGAACGCGTGTTGCCAGGGCACGTCGGGATCCTGCGCGCCCTGCAGGATGCGCACCGGGCAGCCGACATCGATCTTGGCCCCGAGTAACAAATGATTGCGTCCCTCCTCGATCAGCGCCCGCGTGATCGGATAGGGGCTATCGCCATATTGCGACGGCCGCAGCCAGACGCCCTTGGTCTCGATCTCGGCACGGATTTCCGGCGAAAAGCCCTTCCACATCAGCTCTTCGGTGAAATCCGGCGCCGGCGCGATCAGTACCATCCCCGCGAGCGAGGCGCTGATGTCGGCACGCCTGGCAAGCTCGCGCGCCAGCAGCAGCGCCATCCAGCCGCCCATCGAGGAGCCGATCACGACCTGCGGCCCGCTGCAGAACTGCGCGAACACCGCGACACTCTCCTCGAGCCAGCGTCCAATGGTGCCGTCGATGAACTTGCCGCCGGATTCGCCATGGCCGGAATAATCGAACCGGACAAGGGCGCGTTCCTGTTCCATGGCCCACGCGTCGAGCGCGACCGCCTTGGTGCCCTTCATGTCGGAATTGAAGCCGCCGAGCCAGAACAGCCCAGGACTACGCTCAGGACCGCCCGCAAGGCTGCGACCTCCGCGCGCACGCACCGCAATGCGGCGGCTTTCGGCGCCGTTCCCTACCTCGATGAACTCTGGTTCCTGGTCGATAGTCGCGGGACTGGTCATGGGATCGTCATTCTCATCAGTGCGTTTTCGATAGACACGGGCAAACCGTGAGCAGGGAACATATCTCTCCTTGTAGAGTATCCGCTCACCAAATATCTGCTCTGTCGCGTGACCTAAATGCCGCGCATTTGACGGTTTTGGGATGCAACTTGCGAGCACGCTTGCCCGTTGCCAAGTATTGCTTCAAAATATCGCCTTCCTTCACAACTTTGGAGAGTTACCCATTCGCCGTCCCAATAGAGCCCCGCCCGCTGTCGCCAAAGACGGGCCGCGCACCAACGATGAAATCCGCAACGCGCAGATCCAGCTAATCGACCAGAACGGTACCAATATAGGCACCGTGGAAACCATGGTGGCCATCAAGATGGCCATGGAAGCCGGTATGGACCTGGTCGAGATTTCGCCGAATACGAGTCCCCCGGTCTGCAAGATCATGGACTACGGGAAGTACAAATATTCTGCGCAGAAGAAAGCCGCCGAAGCCCGCAAGAAACAGAAGATCGTCGAGATCAAGGAGATCAAGCTCCGTCCGATGATCGACGATCACGACTACGACGTGAAGATGCGCGCGATGCAGCGCTTCTTTGAGGAGGGCGACAAGGTCAAGATCACCTTGCGCTACCGCGGTCGTGAAATGGCGCACCAGGAAATCGGCACCAAACTGTTGGACAAGGTCAAGGCCGACGTCGCGCAATACGCCAAGGTCGAGCAGGACGCGAAGTTCGAAGGCCGCCAGGTCGTGATGGTGCTGGCGCCGCGCTGAGGCGAATTTTCGATCGGTGAAAGAAAACGCCCGCCGGACCGATCCGGCGGGCGTTTCCGTTCAGCCCGTAGCCCGGGTGGAGCGCAGCGCAACCCGGGTCTGTCGCCAAGCGATGCAGGCGTCCCGCAGCGGTTCCGGGATTGCCAATTCGCCCCTACTCTGCCATAAGCGCAACCTTCGCCGCCCGGCTGATCAAGGGCTGCCGTGGCGACGTTCTGTGCGGGTTGTTTCATTTGCGAAAAACCTGAGCACATTCAACGCTCTAACGAGCATTTTAGCCGGCCGGCGCCCCTCGCGGGGCGGTTTCGTGCTGGCACTTAAGGAGAGCCAAATGCCCAAGCTGAAGACCAAATCGGGCGCCAAAAAGCGCTTCAAAGTGACCGGTACCGGCAAGGTGATGCACGCCCAGCGCGGCAAACGCCACGGCATGATCAAGCGGACCAACAAGCAGATCCGCCAGCTCCGCGGCACCCGCGTGCTGTTCAAGACCGACGGCGACAACATCAAGAAGTACTTCTTGCCGAACGCTTGAGCCGAGCCGCTTGAACCTCGCCGCGGTCCGCGCGGCCCCCGTCACCACTTCAGAAATCTAAGGATTTAAGTCATGTCTCGCGTCAAACGCGGTGTGACCGCCCACGCCAAGCACAAGAAAGTCTACAAGGCCGCCAAGGGCTATTACGGCCGCCGCAAGAACACCATCCGCGTCGCCAAGCAGGCGGTCGAGAAGGCCGGCCAATATGCGTTCCGCGACCGCAAGCGCAAGAAGCGGACCTTCCGCGCGCTCTGGATCCAGCGCCTCAACGCCGCCGTCCGCCCGTTCGGCATGACCTACAGCCGCTTTATCGACGGCCTCTCCAAGTCGGGCGTCGTTGTCGACCGCAAGGTGCTGTCGGATCTCGCGATCCACGAGCCGGCGGCGTTCCAGGCGATCGCCGAGAAGGCCAAGGCCGCGCTCGCGGCCTAAACCATCGTCGCTTTTCTGCGAAGTTTCTGGAAATTGTCATGCCCGGCTAGGTCCGGGCATGCGGGCTGGGAGCGCCGGCTTGGTATCCTGGCCAAAAGGGATTGCCATGACCGACCTAGCCCAACTCGAATCGCAAATCCTCGCTGACATTACCAACGCCGGCGACGAAGCGGCGCTGGAAGCCGTGCGTGTCGCCGCCCTCGGCAAGAAAGGCTCAGTCTCGGCGCTGCTTGCCACCCTTGGCAAGATGTCGCCCGAGGAGCGCAAGACACAAGGCGCGGCGATCAACCTTGCCAAGGACAAGGTCACTCAGGCGCTCGCCGAGCGCCGCGAGGTGCTGAAGGCCGCCGCGCTCGATGCCCGGCTTGCCTCTGAGACCATCGACGTCACACTGCCGCTGCGCGAGGCGCCGGCGGAAGCGGGCCGCATCCATCCGCTCAGCCAGGTCTGGGACGAGCTGACGGCGATCTTCGCCGACATGGGATTTTCGGTCGCCGAAGGTCCCGACATAGAGACCGACGACTACAACTTCACCAAGTTGAACTTCCCGATCGGCCATCCCGCGCGCGAGATGCACGACACCTTCTTCTTCAATCCGAAGGAGGATGGCTCGCGCATGCTGTTGCGGACCCACACCTCGCCGGTGCAGGTGCGCACGATGCTGACGCAGAAGCCGCCGATCCGCGTGATCTGTCCCGGCCGCACCTATCGCATCGATTCGGACGCGACCCACACGCCGCAATTCCACCAGGTCGAGGGGCTCGTGATCGACAAGGAGTCGCATCTCGGCCACCTCAAATGGATCCTGCACGAGTTCTGCAAGGCGTTCTTCGAGGTCGACCACATCAACATGCGCTTCCGGCCGTCGTTCTTCCCATTCACCGAGCCGTCGCTGGAAGTCGACATCCAGTGCCGCCGCGACAAGGGCGAGATCCGCTTCGGCGAGGGCGAGGACTGGCTGGAGATTTTGGGCTGCGGCATGGTGCACCCGAACGTGCTGCGCGCCTGCGGCCTCGACCCCGACGTCTACCAGGGTTTTGCCTGGGGCATGGGCATCGACCGCATCGCGATGCTGAAATACGGCATGAGCGACCTCCGCCAATTGTTCGACAGCGACGTCCGCTGGCTCAGCCACTACGGCTTCAAGCCGCTCGATCTCCCGACGCTCGCGGGAGGGCTGAGTACGTGAATCTGAGTGCTGTGCCCGAGCAATATCGGAGCTTGCGCGCGTTCGCCTTTGGCGACGGCCCCGGGCTTGCCGACGAATTGCTCGAACTCGTCATGAAAGGCATCAAGACCGCGACCTGCAGCACTGAAGACGAGCCGAACACCTCGACATCAGGCGAACGCTGGATCGTGCTCGACGGCCGCGGCGAACCGGCTTGCGTCATCGAAACAACCGAGGTGACCTATCGCCGTTTTGGCGAGGTCGACGCAGCGTTTGCCTACGAAGAAGGTGAAGGTGACCGCAGCCTGCAATATTGGCGGGACGCGCACCGCCGCTATTTCGGTCGGCAGGGCAAATTCAGCGAAGACATGATGCTGATGTGCGAGCGTTTTCGTCTGGTTGAGGTTTTTCGCGATCACAGGTTGGCATCATGAAATTCACCCTTTCCTGGCTGAAGGAACATCTCGACACCGACGAGCCCCTGGAAAAGCTCGCCGACAAGCTCACCATGATCGGGCTCGAGGTCGAGAACATCGAGGACAAGGCGAAGGCGCTGGCGCCGTTCACCATTGCGCGGGTGATCTCGGCCGAGCAGCATCCGAATGCCGATCGTCTGCGGGTCTGCATGGTCGACACCGGCAACGGTGCTGCGCCGGTGCAGGTGGTCTGCGGCGCGCCGAATGCGCGAACAGGCCTGATCAGCGTGTTCTCAGCCCCCGGCACCTTCATTCCCGGCAAGAACATCACGCTCGGCGTCGGCACGATCAGGGGCGTCGAAAGCCGCGGCATGCTGTGTTCGGCGGCCGAGCTCGAGATCTCCGACGATCATGACGGCATCATCGAATTGCCCGCCGACGCACCCGTCGGCCAGGGCTATGCCGAATGGGCCGGGCTCGGCGATCCGACAATCGAGATCAACCTGACGCCGAACCGGCAGGATTGCACCGGCGTGCACGGGATCGCGCGCGATCTTTCCGCTGCCGACATGGGCAAGCTCATCGACCCCGCGATCAAGCCGATCAAGGGTGAATTCCCCTCGCCTGTCACGGTGACGGTGGAAGACGCCTCGCTCTGCCCGGGTTTCGCGCTGCGGCTGGTGCGCGGCGTGAAGAACGGCCCATCGCCGGAATGGCTGCAGAAGCGCCTGGCTTCGATCGGGCTGCGGCCGATCAATGCGCTGGTCGATATCACCAACTTCATGACCTTCGACCGTGCGCGTCCCCTGCACGTGTTTGACGCCAGGAAGGTGAAGGGCAATCTGGTGGTGCGCCGCGCCCGCGACGGCGAGACCCTGCTCGCGCTCGACGGCCGCACCTACACACTCGATTCCTCGATGTGCGTCATTGCCGATGACGCCGGCGTCGAATCGCTCGCGGGCATCATGGGCGGTGAGGCCTCCGGCTGCGACGAGAACACCACCGACGTACTGATCGAATCGGCGCTGTGGAACGAGATCAACATCGCGCAGACCGGGCGCAAGCTCGGCATCAATTCGGATGCGCGCTATCGCTTCGAGCGCGGCGTCGACCCGGCCTTCATGGTTCCTGGTCTCGAGCTGGCGACCAAGATAGTGATGGAATTGTGCGGCGGCGCGCCGTCGGAAAGCATCGTCGTCGGCAATCGCTACGGCGACGACCGCGTGATCGATTTCCCGCTGACCGAGGTCAAGCGCCTCGCGGGAATCGAAGTCTCGCTGGTCGAGACGAAGCGCATTCTCACCCATCTCGGCTTCATGGTCGCGGGCACCGGCCCGGTGGTGAAGATCGCAGTGCCGTCCTGGCGCACCGATGTGCATGGCAAGGCCGACATCGTCGAGGAGATCGTCCGCATCGTCGGCGTCGACAAGGTGCCGATGACTCCGTTCGATCGTGGCGAGGAACCTCGCAAGCCGGTGCTCACCTCTATCCAGCTCCGCACCCGCCGCGCCAAGCGCGCGCTGGCCGCGCGGGGCATGGTGGAGGCGGTAACCTGGTCGTTCATCTCAAAACCCGCGGCGGAATTGTTCGGCGGTGGTCAGGCCGAGCTGGCGCTTGCCAACCCGATTGCATCCGACCTCTCGGACATGCGGCCGAGCCTCTTGCCCGGCCTGGTCGCAGCGGCGCAGGCGAACATCAACCGCGGCTATCCTGACGTGGCGCTGTTCGAGGTCGGCCAGGTGTTCAAGGGCGACAGGCCGGAAGACCAGTTCGTTGCCGCTTCCGGCGTGCGCCACGGCTTCGCCTCGTTGGAAGGCCTGGGGCGGAGCTGGTCCGGCTCGGCCACCGCTGACGCGTTCGATGCCAAGGCCGACGCCTTTGCCGTGCTGGCAGCGGCCGGCGCGCCGGTGCAGGCGGTGCAGATTGTGCCCGGCGGCCCGGCCTGGCTGCATCCCGGCCGTTCCGGCACGATCCAGATGGGCCCGCAGAACGTGCTCGGTCATTTCGGCGAGTTGCATCCGCGCGCGCTGGAGGCGCTCGGCGCCGATGGCCCGATGATCGCGTTCGAGGTGATCCTCGACCGCATCCCCGAGGCCAAGCGCAAGCCGACCCGCGCCAAGCCCGCGCTCGAACTCTCCGCGTTCCAGCCGGTGTCGCGCGACTTCGCCTTCATCGTCGACCGCAGCGTCAAGGCGGGCGATATCGTCCGCGCCGCGCTGGCCGCGGACAAGAAGCTGATCACAGAGGTCACCGTGTTCGACGTCTATGAGGGCAAGGGCATGGACGACGACAAGAAGTCGATTGCGATCGCGGTCACCATTCAGCCGCGCGAGAAGACGCTGACCGACCAGGAGATCGACGCGGTGGCAGCCAAGATCGTCACTGACGTCACGAAGAAGACCGGCGGCACTCTCCGGGGATGAGCCCGTTCGGTCTCATCTCTTCGGACGTCAGCCTCAACGTTGCGCTGGCAATCTGTGCCATCGCCTTCGTCTCGGGAACGGCGCGCGGCTTTTCCGGTTTCGGCTCCGCGCTGATCTTCATGCCGCTGGCGAGCAGCATCGCCGCGCCCCGCCTGGTCGCAGCGCTACTGCTGATCATCGATTTCGTTGCGGCGATGCCGCTGGTTCCGAATGCGTGGAAGCACGCCGACCGCAAGGCCACCGCGATCATGGTACTCGGTGCACTCGTCGGCGTGCCAATCGGCACGTATTTTCTCAGCGTGCTCGATCCCGTGACCACGCGCTGGATCATTTCCGGCTTCGTCGCTGCGCTGATGGTGCTGTTGCTGTCGGGCTGGCGCTACCGCGGCAAGGACCACGCTGCGCTTTCAATCGGCATCGGCGGCGTCTCCGGCTTCTGCAGTGGGCTCGCGCAAACCGGCGGCCCGCCGATCGTCGGCTACTGGCTTGGGCGCCCGATCAGTTTCACGGTGGCGCGCGCCAACATCGTGCTGTTCTTCGGCGCCTCGGATTTCTTTTCCGTCGTGAGCTATTTCTTCACCGGCCTGATCACCGCCGATTCCATCAAGTTCTCGCTCGTGGTCGGGCCGGTCTACGCCATCGGCGTATGGTTCGGCGCCTCCCTGTTCGGCAAGGCCAGCGAACGCGTCTTCCGCGCCATCTGCTACGCCCTGATCGCCGCCGCCGTCATCGCCGGCCTGCCCATCCTCGACGGCGTGCTGCGAGGCCGCTAGATTCGGAAATCGGACGCGCGCTAGTCTAAAGAAAAGGCCGAGGGAGGTATCGATGATCGATCGCCGGAATACGCTGAAACTGGCGCTGGTCGGCGCCGCCGCACTTGCCGCACCGGCTGTGCTGGCGCAGGCCACAAAGCCTCGGACGCGGATCGTCTTTCTGGGCACCAAAGGCGGCCCGCGCGTCGGCGTTGGCGCTTCAAATCCTGCCAACCTCATTGTGGTCAACGACACGCCGTTTGTCATCGATTGCGGCATGGGCGTAAGCCGTCAGCTCGTGAATGCGGGCGTGCCAATCCCTTCCATCAAATACATCTTCATCACCCACCATCATTCCGATCACAATCTCGAATACGGCAATCTCTTCTACAATGCCTGGGCCGCCGGCCTGTCCACGCCGATCCATTCGTTTGGCCCGAGGGGGATCGAGGCGATGACAAAGGCGTTTTGGGAGCTGAACAAGTTCGACGTCGAGACCCGGATCGAGGATGAAGGCCGGCCCGATCCGCGCAAATTGCTGATCGCGAAAGATATCAGCGACGACGGTGTGGTGTTGAAAACATCCGACGTGACGGTCACGGCCTTCCGCACGCCGCATCCCCCGATCGTCGACAATTTTGCCTACAAATTCGAGACGCCCGACGGCACCATCGTGTTCTCCAGCGATACCGCCTACAATCCGCAGCTCGCCGAATTCGCCAGGGGCGCCGACGTGCTGGTGCATGAATGCATGTATCTGCCTGCCGTCGATCGCCTGGTCGCGAAGACGAAGAACGGAGCAACGCTGAAGAAGCATCTGCTCGAGAGCCACACCACGACCGAGGACGTCGGCCGCATCGCGGCGGCTGCGGGAGTGAAGGTGCTGGTGATGAGCCATTTCGTCCCCGGGGACGACCCGCTGGTCACTGACGAGAATTGGACCGAAGACGTGAAGAAGAATTTTTCCGGCCGCATCGTGGTGGCGAAAGATCTGATGGAGTTGAAGCTGCCGGTGTGAGTCGCATGTCAACCGCGATCACGATGATCGCCGACCAAGCCACAGGGGCTGCGCGCAGCACAGCAAGGATATCAGCGCGAGGAAGGGCCGAGCAGCATTACTGTACGAGCCGAGCGCGCAGCCGTGTAAATTCAGCGTCGCTGATCGACCCTGCCTGTTTCAGCCGACCGAGCTTTTCGATTTCATCTGCGGCGCTGAAGCCAACTGCGCTCCTGAGTTCGTCGCGCGCCTGCCGAGCTTGTTGCATGTTACGCTCCGCCATGCCTCTTCCCTGAAAGATCAGGTATGCAAGCATGAAAATGAATGGAAATATTATCCATCCTATCACCCATATTGCCTTGACCCAGCCCGAAATGTCGTGGCGTCGGAATAGATCGGAAGCGACAGTAATGAGTAGCCAGAACCACACGATGAAGAAGAATATGGTGAGGACGTCCAGCAGGAAATTTCGATAGGTGAAGCCCTCCTGAAAGAAGAACATTGCAATCCTCCTCTGCCTGCCACTGGGTGCAACAGTTCCAGCCGACCCGATATTGTTCCTTAGAGCGCGATCCCGCTGCCCGCGTTTGATTTAGATCAATACATGTCGGATCGAGGGTCACCCAGGCGGGCATCCCCCGGTCTTCAACCTAGGTCTGCTTTGCCCTCAAGAGCGGAAGCCGCTCGGGTACACGCCTTCCAACCAGGCGAGTGCTTTGCTGCGCTCGCAATGACGATGTGGATGCAGTGGGTGCGACAAATCAACCCGACGGGCAAATCACCCGAATGTCTGTCCAGTGCTCACGCGAAAAATAAATCGCCTAACTCGTCGGGCAAATCAGTGATTTAACTTCGCGCGTCTCACGGTAGATGAGGGGCGGGTCGCGATCGTCACGAACGTTGCGGTGAGATGCGGTGGACGGGATGCGTGTGACTGACGAGCATGCGCATCACGGACGGCGAAGTCGTGTGGTCCTGGCGCCCCGACGCTGGCGCTAAGTTCTGTTCGTTGAGCAGAGTGACGGTGGCAAGAAAGCCCGGTCACCGGGGAGAGCACGAAGGAAACCGTAACACCATCGCGCAGGGAAAG